>JBAYGJ010000001.1:0-107332 GCA_041666685.1 Patescibacteria group bacterium
AGATCACTCTGAGCGAAGCGAAGTGAGCCGAAGGGTTGGGTCCGCTCTGTTTTGTTGTACCGGCAAATCAGCCTTGTCGGCCTTTTTGTATTGACAAGGACCTAAAAATTTTGCTAAGGTGCCCTAATACACAAACAGAAAACCAATAATAAACACAGTCACTTTCACATTCATACAGAAGGACATATCATGAGTATTCCTGAAAATCAGATGAATGCCCTGATCTCGGCATTCAACAAAAACGGTCTGATCGAACGCGCGAAAAGGTTGTTGGCACTCGGCTGGCACTTGTTTGCGTCAGGTGGTACGGCCAAACACCTTATCGCGGCAGGATTACCGGTCACGGACATCGCTGACCTCACTGGTCTAGGCGCCGTGCTTGGGCACCGTGTCGTCACCCTCCAGCCTCCGGTACACGGTGGCTTGTTGGTCAATTTGTCAGAAATTGAACAGATTGAGGAAATCCTCCGGCTGAAGTGGCCGATTTTCCAGCTGGTACACGTCGACGTCTACCCGTTCCGCGAAGAAATGCTTCGGGCCGGCGCCACGTTCGCATCCATCCTGGAAAAAATCGATATCGGCGGTCCGACCATGCTCAAATCAGGAGCAAAAGGACTCCGCATAACGACCACTTGCCTGTCCGATTTGGACTGGGCTCTGGACCAGCTGACGGCCAATGGCGACCTGACTTTCGAGGAACGGCGGCGGCTGTCCGGAAAAGCGTTTGCGTTTGTCGCCCGGTACTACGGCTGGGTGGCGGAGTTCATGAGCGAAGGCGAGTACAAGACCATCGTCGGACGGCGCGTTGGCAAGCACAAGAAAGGCGAAAATGCCTGGATGGGCCCGTATACCGTCTACTCGACAGACAGTGGCGACCCACTCTCCCTGCCTGACCATCTGGTCCAGGAAGGTGGCATCGACTGCAGTTTCGTCAACTACTGCGACTACGAGCGGATCCTCCAGGTACTGACCCATATTGCGGCAAACTTCCAGGTCAACGGCTGGCCCATGCCCTACATCGCCATCGCGGTAAAACATGGCAATCCGTGCGGAGCTTCATTCGGCCGAACGGCGCGGGAAGCCTTGGAGAACATGATCAATGGCGATACGCGGGCTATCCATGGCGCTGTCGTCATCCTCAACTTCATGCTGGACACGGTCGGCGCCGAAACGCTTGCCTACTACAACTATTCCGGCCCGAGGAAGCGGATTCTGCACAGCATCATCGCTCCTGCCATCGATGACGCTGCCAAGACGGTCCTGCAGGGCAAGGAAGAAAAGTGCCGATTCCTGACGCACAGCGGACTGGCCATACTCGCCCCCTTCGGCGACCTGACAGCCGATGTCCTCGACCGCGCCGAACGAATCCGCTACATCCGCGGCGGTTTCATCACCGGGTCTAACTACACCAAGACGTTCAATGTCTCCAATCCCAACTTGGTTAAGGAAGGAGCCGAACTGGACCTCATCCAGCAGCAGACACTGACACTCGGTGAGGCCATCAACATGTCCAGCAATTCCAACACGTCTACGCTGGTCAAAGACGGCATGCTGATCGGCAATGGCGTCGGCCAGCAGGATCGGGTTGGCGGTACCGAACTCGCCATCAAGAGAGCGAAGGACGCTGGACATGACACGAAGGGATCAATTAATATCCAGGATTCGTTCTTCCCGTTTCCAGATGGTGCAGAACGGGCAATCGAAGCTGGGGCTATTGCCATCCTGGCCACCTCCGGCTCGACAGTCAGCGATAAAAAAGTCCGTAAGACTATTTCCGACGCTGGCGTGACGTACTGGACGCTGCCTGACGATGAGGATCGCCGGTTCAGCAACCATTGATTTCATTTTTCGCATTTTGTACACGAAACGGCTCCCCTCAAAAGGAGCCGTATTTTATTTTTTACGCAAAGCGGTAAAAATATCCTGAGTCGCGAATAAACAAGTGACGAAGGATCCCCTTGTATATTGACAAAATTGTTTCAAATCTGCTAAGGTAACGAAACTCAAACAAAATAAACCAGTTAAAATCGTTTCATTTCAACCCTATCAGTATGGAGGCCTTTCATGTCGACAATCGCCCAAAAGGTGAAAACCTTCCTGTCGCCCGCCCGACGGAGGCAGAAGAGGTTACAGGCTTCGGGACTGAAGCTGCTGAACCGTGGCAAGGTCCGCGACACGTACCAGCTGCCGAACTCGAAGTACCTGCTGTCTGTGGTTTCCGACGGCATCAGCATCTTCGACATCGTCCTCAATTTCATCATCCCGTTCAAGGGATATGTCCTCAACCTGTTGTCCGTCTTCTGGTTCAAGAAGCTGGAAGAACAGGGGTTCCGGACGCATTTTGTGGCGGCCGGAGCTGACATCGACGAGTATTTGCCGGAGTCGCTTCGCGGAAACACCGACCTGCAGGCACGGGCCATGGTCATCAAGAAACTGAAGATGTACGAGTACGAATTCATTTACCGCTACGTACTCACCGGCAGCGTTCTGGACGAATACAAGCGCACCGGCATGGTGGCTGGCCACAGTCTCCCGCCTGGACTGCAGGACGGCGATCTCCTGCCTCGCCCGATATTCACCCCTTCGACCAAAGCGACGACCGGACACGACGTCAATGTCACCGCCGAGGAAGTATTGGCCAAATACGCGCGGGCGGTGATGATGGGCTACGAAATTTTCGTTTTCGCCATCCAGTTCGCTTTGGACCACGGCATCCTGCTGGCGGACACCAAGTTCGAACTCGGCGAAGACGAAGATGGCAATGTCTATCTCGGCGACGAGGTACTCACGCCCGACTCCAGCCGTTTCTGGCTCAATGTCGTGTGGCTCGCTAGCCGGAAAAAAGTGGAACGGAAAGCGCCGTCCTCATTCGACAAACAGCCGGTCAGAAATGCGGGTATCGAGATGGGGATCAAAACCCTGGACAACACGTCGGCTGACGACATCAAGCAGGCGTGGTCCTGGAAAGGCACACTCGACCTCGTCCGCAATACGACGTTGAGGTACCGGTACATCTTCTGGCGCCTCACCGGGCAGACGGTCGAGGACTTCGCCCGTGAACTGCGGGTCGAACTCGACCGGCCGCGCAGGAACGTCGTCATCCTGCTGGGCAGCGAAAGCGACCTTACCGAACAGTTACGGAAAGTTGTCGCTGATGCACTCACTGAGTACATCCCCTCTGGACAGATAACGTCCATCCGCGTGGTGACCAATTTCAGCTGCCACCGCCAGTACGGGGCGATGAACGCGTTTGCCAGGACCGGCAGGCTGGAAATCCCCACTGACGGCGGATCGGATATCAGCAGGCTCCGGCTTTCCGATATCGACTGCATCGTCGCCGGCGCCGGCATGGCAGCCCAGCTGCCGGCCATGCTGAAAGCGGCACTGGCGGCCTACGGCAAGTCGATTCCGATCATCGGTCTGGGATTCGGCACACCGCATACCGACGCATTCGAGGCGGCAAGGCTGTCGATCAGCCAGTTGCCGCCCGGTTCAACCGTACATACGGACGAAATCAACGGTCAGGTCTACATGAACGCGGAAGGCCTGACGGCGGCTCTCGCACGGATCGCCACCGGCGAATTCCCCCCTCTGGATCCGCCGACTATCAAGCCCATTCACATCGACGTTCGTATCGCCGTATAAAGGCGACACTGCGCCATCACCTTCATTCAAGGCTCGGATACCCGAGCCTTCTTTTTATTAAAAAAATTGCGCTGCCCACAGGCACAGCGCAATTCTATCATTCGAATGCATCTCAACCGATGAGACCATGCACACCGCTCATGACGAGCAGACAGCACGGGACACTGAGCCAAAATGCAGTCGTTTCACGGTCGTTGGTAGCCAACGTGACGCGGAACACCCATGTCAATGTCAGCGCGACAACCAATGCGATCAGGGCAGTCACCTGTCCGCCGTAGTTCACCCACGACACGATGGAAAAATGATACCCTGCATATCCGGCGCACACCATGGCGAGGATATGGAGCACCAAGCTTCCTTTTCGTGAAGCGGGTACGCGTCCCATGGCCAAGGCAATCAGGATGATCATCAAGGCCGCGGAAAAGTACGGCAGTACAGCAAGTATCTGCTCAACTGGAAACTTCATACTTCCCTCCTTTCAGAAGGTTCAAAAATTCAATTAAATATACATCCATAAACCGAATACGTCAAGATTACTTATGCACCATTGTGCCATACCCTTGACAAATCTCTGATAATCTGATAGTATAGACGGCTATCTTATATGCTCGTTCTTTGATAGCGAAAGAAACTCCGGCGGTTTTCGACTGGCAACAGTTGGGAATTTTCACCGGGAAACCCGAAACATCCTCACGGAGGAGGTTCAAAGTGAACCTGGCAACATTTGTAGCAACGTTCGCACTCGTCGTCAAAAAGATTGTGACGCATTTTGCGCCACACTTGGACGAACTGCTGGCAGCAATCATTGTCAGAATGTATGGCAAAGATGCGCTGCCCGGGATCGAGACCGCGCCTATCGAGGTACGGAAAGGAAACACTTCAGTTCGGATGGATCCGACTGAGTATCTGCGTCAATACGGCCATCTCATGATCGGCTGTGGCGAGTGGCAACTCGACGAACACGGAGATGGCAATGAAGCCGTCTGTGCCGCCGACCTGGTCGCTCGCGAATTGGGTGTCAAAAACAACCCCAAACTGAAGCGGTTGCTTGATTTTGTCCGCCGGGAAGATCTCGAAGGACACACGACAGCACTCGATCTGGCACAGTGCGTGAAAGTGATGAACTTCCACGCGAAACGCCGTCAGCCGAAGCACATGGAAGCCTGGCTCGCCACCGTGATACACCTGTACCTCAGTGACGACACCACCTTCCCGATCGTAGATCCGAAATGCCGCGTTCTGCCGCAGCTATATGCTCGCTGGCTGGACGAGAACCATTTCAAATCCACCGACCCGAATCTGAAACACCTGACCCGTTTGGTCAATGTACTGGCCAAGCAACCGGCGTCAATACTGTTCGACGCCGCTGAATGCACAGCGCTCCTCTGCGCCCACCATCCAGACGGCCAGGAGGCTGCTTATCGTTGGCTCGTGCCGATGTTCGAAGCTTTCATGGCCAAACAGGCGGACTTCCTACTTTCGGTCACCGCGCTGGAGTGCCAAAAAACTGAGATACTCCGGCCTCAGCCGAGAAGCCACATCAGCGAATGCTGGCAGGTAGTCACCGTCCCCCGGCAGTTCAACAATGGGGACCTGAAGTCGCTTAACGCTGCGGCTAGGTACCTGTACCGGTACCTCGACTTCCTCATTGTCCAGCGGCCAAATTCGGCCACCTCAATCCTCCAGCAGAAAGCCTTTTCCGGTGATATGCTGAGGATGATCGCCCGAGGTATTCGGCTCGAGGAACAGATCGCCGAAGGAATTCCATCCGACGAACTGACCGATGATTTCGACACACTGGGCGCACCGCGTCGCTTGGACTGTGCCAGCCGTTGGTACCTGTTCATTAATGAACATAACAACGGAGGCGCGCTGTTCAACGCGGCCTTCACCCAGCCGGAGATCAAACCAACCAGCATCATACTGGAAGATATCGCTAATGTCATACACGATATCATCCTCCGCGTCGTCAGGACTGGCGCCACGGAATCGACCTGGTCACACTACGTCCTCCAGCGGCGCAACCGTCTGGACCGCGAATGCACCGCCAAGCCCGGCTGTAATAAGCTCGGTGACGTGGTAAAATTCGCTTAACTCGCCCTTTCATGTTGTTCCAATCCGAAAGACCCGACACTCACTTGAGTGCCGGGTCGTTTTTTTATTAGTTTACTTCTATTACCCTGACCTGCGGACCGCCTCCGGATCTGGGCGTTACCAGCAATTCGTCCGTCCCATCATTATCGACATCTCCTCCGGCTACATTGGCTCCGCCCATGAATGTAGTTTGGAATCCATAGAATTGCGTAAGCAGTTTTTCCTGGGCATTATATATTTTTATAAGTGGCTGTGCGTTATTTCCCACGCCAACGACGATCTCCTTGTTACCGTCCCCGTTCACATCAACCCCAGCCACCGATACGCCACCGCGATATGTTGTGCCAAACGCATAGAAACCGGGCGACAAACGGACGATTGAATTCGTTTTTATCTTGAAAATCTGGATGTGTGGAGCCCCGACCTCTGGACCTGTAACGATTTCGTCGCGACCGTCACTGTCGATATCAGCGGTCGTCACTCTGATCCCGCCCCGGAACGTTTTTGCGTAGGCAAAAAAGTTGGCCGAGGCTCTCCCGGAAGCGTCATAGACCATGACCTGGGATCCGCCACCCTGCCCGGCCGCGACGATTATTTCCTGCGTGCCGTTCCCGTCGATATCGCCGCACGAGATGTTGGTGCCGCCGGTAAATTTTCCGTCAAATACCATAAACCCATTATTGATCACCTGGCCAGTTGAGCTGAATATCTTTACGATCGGCCATCCGCCTTTTCCCTGACCAGTAATGATTTCATCTTTCCCGTCGCCGTTCACGTCACAGGTGGCGACATTAACCCCGTTCCGTAGCCGAGAATCATACGCGAAAAACTGGCTCAATACATTGCCGGACCTATCAAAAATCCTGACTTGCGGAGCCAACCCTGACCCGGTACCGACGACGATCTCCCACTGCTCATTATCTGCAACGTTCCCCGAGCTGATCGGGAATCCGCCTCGCGTTTTAGTAGAAAAGGCAAAGAATGACGTCCCAGATGCAACCGGATAACGGGGAGTCGGTGCCGGTTCTGCTGGCGGCGTGGTGCTGGTCGAGCAGTCAAAACTGAGCACCGGTCGGTTGACCGTCGTACCGCATGCATTGGCATCAGTACATGTTCGGGTCTCCTGGTTATTAGTACAGGCTGACCAATTGCTGCACTGCCAGCTTTCAAAACAGGTCAATAACGAGGCGGCAGCTGTTCTTTTGCTGGCGATATTCGACAGAGCGGAAGCGTTGTTCACTTCATCATATGTCTTCAGCGCAAAATAATAGGTCGTGTCCGGCGATAAACCGCTGACCTGCAAGCTTTCCGTCTGGCCGGCTGCTTTTGGGGTAGGCGGGCTGGCAATAACCGTCGCTGAGCTCCAGCTTGACTCGGTAATCAGCTGATTGGAATACCTGATGTCATACCGCGTCGCCTGACCAGTAGTGCCATCGTCACCTGGCGCCGTCCATGATAACGTTACGGAGTTGGTTGTATCATCGGCAGCTGCTTCCACGCCAGCCGCAAAAACTTGATGAACCGGCCAATTATTTTGTGAAGTATCGACAAAAACATATCCAAACGCAACGGCAAATAAAAACACTGCTGCCAACCCAAGGGCCGTATCGATACGGATTGATATTCGAGTTAGGGTTTTTTGATTTGTACCGGTAAACATAATGTAATGTAAATTATTGAATTATAAATATTAATTTGTTTTTAAATTTGAGATTGCTGCTGGCGGAGTAGTATCGGCTACCCCATCCTCAGATATAATCGTGACGCTAATGCTTTTCGTGACGTCAGCGGATACGGTCTGACTCCCGCTTGAATATCCGATTTTTTGAAATTGGATGGTATGCGGGGTATAGGGTATCACTGTCAGTTGTGTTGGGTGCAATGTGTCTGCGACCCGAATGAATTTTTCCGTCAGGGCGAGCGTTGCAATGCCGTCAGGGCCGGAAGTGCCAGTAACTGTCTCAAGGCCCGACGTGGCAGTTACTGTTGCGCCTGTTACGCCCCGCCCCGCCTGATCTGTCACCGTCACATACAGGTACCATTTGTGATATCGCTCAAAACTGTATGAAACGAGATTTGGATAATTTACGTCTTCAATCGACACGCCAGTAGCATAGGTATTGTTGAGGAAAACATGATTATTCTGATTATACCCCGCACTAAATCCGACATGTAGGTTATGGAACGTCACGCCAGACACGTCAGTACCTCTGGTGAAGGTATTAGAATCGAATAATGAATTCTGCGAAAGCTGATTATTCGCGTTACCCAGCCATGCATTGGTATAATTGCTGGTGAACCGGTTGTTTCGTAATGTGCCGAGATTGAGAGAACCGTCATACAGCGGCATCGCCGTTGCTCCTGCATTCGTCGCGGAAAGAGTAATGGTGTTGTTTTCATACAAATTTGCGGCACCGGTGCTAGTATTAAACCCGACGATGTTGGGGGGGCACTGCGGAAACTGCGGATCTTTGGTGGCTGTACCGGATATGGTATTGTTATATATTTGGTTATTGCTGGTGGTGTACTGCGTGCTGTTATAGTCGGTGAGTTTGATGGCGTTAGTGGCATATCCCGTAGGATACTCGGCATTGCACATGAGCGCAGTCAGGTTGAAAATATTATCATGGATGGATGAATCCTGGGTAAAACTAGAGAAAAACACTCCCGACCCCTGCTGAGTAAAGGTATTGTCGTAAATTTCGATATTCTTGCCTTTCCACACTGTCACCGCAAAGTGGTTGGTGGCAGTCCCGTTCGTACGGAATTCATTGCCGTATACCTTGCTGCCAGTGTTGTCGCGGGTCTGGTCTGAGGCAACTTGCGAGATCAGGAACACGCCGCCTTGACCTCCGTACATTTTGTTGTAACGTATTATATTGTTTGAAGAGGCGTTTAGTTGTATCGGGCCCAGGAGTGCATGGCGATCCAGCGTTTCGGTATTAGTATTCACAAAAGTACTGTTCTCAAGGATATTGCTGCTATGGTAGATGGTAAAATAATTATTTGAATCCAGCCCGTGATTCTCGATATACACGTGGTCCAGAGCTGCTCCATTGGTCGTACCGAGATTCATAACTCCCCGGCCGGTAACGGCTCCATGGCCCGCCTCTACAATCCGGCCATTCTTGATGAGCGCCGTAGGGGCGCGTAGCGGTACGTACCCGTTGTAGTCTGGGTAATAATAGGCGGTGGTATAATTATTCGTCACGAAAATTCCCGCATCTTGCTTCGGCCGGATGTCTGCCAGGTCAACTTTACAGTTGCCGCTGTTGACAGTCACCCGCAATCGATACCGGTCAGTAGCCGGCGGACGAAAACTGCACGTCTTGTCCGTTGACGTGCACACCGTGCCATTGTGTTCCGACTCGACCGCTACAGTATGGCTGCCGCATAAATCTACGATGGCATACCCGGCATACGTACGCGCACTCCCGTCATACGCCAGATCGGTATCCGAAATACTCACCCAGTCGGAGACGATACTCTCAGCCGATGGCACATCATCGAAACTCACCAAATACTGGTTCGATAAATAAATGTAGTCATCCCGGACACGTTGGGCATGTGACGCGGCGGAAAAATCCCAATTTGCCGCTAATGAGTCGGATGGTCCGGCAATTTCAAAATCATTATTTGCCAGGCCGTCGAAGCCTACATCGGCATAAGTAATCGTATGGCCGTTCAGGTCCAAAACGCTGTTCGTCGCCTCATACCACATACAGCTCATACGGCTGGACACGTCGGCAGTCAATAGATAATAAGTATTTGCTGTCCTCAAATGGGTGCATGCAGACACATCCTGACATCGTGAGTACGGCGTACCGGACAAATTGACCTGGGCGCAACTGGATACCTGGGTATAGGTAGGCTCCTGGACCTCTACACCCTGAACGGTCAAGGCCTGGACTGCCGGCATGGTAGACCAGACGCTCATTAACGCACTTATTCCCACCACGACAGCACAGACCGCAGCAACATATCCGGCCACTTTCGCAACTGACATAGAATAGCGTGGCTGTCTTTCTCTCATAATAAGTTATTGAACTGTTAGATTTGTCACACCGGCAGGCGCTATTGCGTCTGCTTCGCCTCCGCTCAATTGTATTTCTACAGACCTTCCCTGATCCATGCTGACAGAAGTCGTATTCGGATCAAAGCCAACTTTTGTGGCCGTCACATTGTACGGCGTAAAAGTTTGAACATTATTCACCCCATTGGCGTAATACCTGCGATATTCCGTCAAAGGCACAGAAAGTATTCCAGCCGCATCCGTCAACCCAGAATAAACAGTCGTGCCCGACAGATCATAGATACCGACATTTGCCGAAGCAATCCCCATGCCAGCCGCATCCTTTACAGTTAATCGAAGCGTCCATTGGACTATATATTCATAAGCGGCGGAACGGACACGGTAACTACTGTCATCTGCGCCGTTTTGGTAAACCGAATCGAGAAACGTATTGCCGAGTGAAGGATATGTGCCACCGTTTGCAAAATTTACCGTCACATATTGTGATGATGGATTACCCCCCTTAGCGACAGTATTCCCGCTCAGCAGGACACCGCTGGCGCCGTCCCAGTCCACGTAAAAATTTGACGTATCGCCTGTTAGAATATTGGTATCAAGCGTCAATCCTGCCGATATTGCGTCGACGGACACTGCATTCGCCGCTCCGGCACCACTGCCGACTCGTTGCGCGGTAAAAGTATTCCCATAGACCCGGCAGTTGTTCCCACTCGTAAGACCACTGGCCCGGAATGCCTGCCCAGCACATGCGTCAGCTCTGGCGAGGACGGTATTGTTATACACTTCTAAATTTGTAGCTGGAGTTTCGATCTGAATCCCGAAAACCCCGCCCAACTGGCAACCGCCATACTCTGCATTATTGGATAGCTCGATGACGTCGATTATGTTATCGTGGGCTTTTGACCCGTCACCGGATAAATGTATCCCCCGACCTTGCGTCGGATGACAGTTGTTACTGTATACTTCCGAATTGCCTCCGGAAGCACCGATACAAAAGTCATTGCTATACCCTATAGCCTGGCCGCCCTGACTGATGTCATTGTTATATACCTTTGTATTGTCGCTGTGATAATAATAAATGCCCCCCTGAGGTCCACCCACGATGGTATTGTTGAAAATGTCAGAAGAACCGCCATTCCACAGCTGAATATCATAGCCTTGGTTCTGGTGACGATCCTGGATAGTTTCGACGTGACTGGTGATGGTATTATGATGCACTTGGTGGCCGGTGCCCCACCACATGACTATAGCAGCGCTGGAGTCCGTATACACTTCCAAAGTCAAATGGTCGATTTCATCATCCGATCCGGAGCTGGCGTACACCGCATGGGAAAATGAACCGGCGCTCTGCGATTGCCGGATCGTCCCGTTGGTTACCCGAATATTGTCATAGCTCCAGCCGGAACGTACGCCGTACATGTCGTTCGCGCCACCCGAACCATATGTAATGGAAAAACCGTTCAAGTCAATGACAACATTATTTGCCGTGACAGTCAGGCAGGTCCCGGACGATGACAAGTCCCTTGTCAGGGTGTATGTCTCATTGGATTGCGTGATCGTACCGCAGTCAGACAAGCTGGTAGCTGCCCGTAACGTATCAGATGCCGCGAGATACACGAGTGCCATGACTGCGATTATTCCGGTGACAAATATTTTTTTATACATAAAATATAATAAAGTTTACTCTGCGACTAGATCACTAATAGCTGATGGCGCGGTAGTGTCGGATATGACCGGATCCTGGCATGATTGGCTCTCCACGGGTTTCTGGTCGGTCGTACCGCAATTATTCGCATCGGAGCACGTACGGGTCTGTGTACTATTGGCGCATACAGACCAGTCAGTACAACTCCATGACTCAGTGCAGGCTAGCGTAGGATTGGTGGAAATTTTCGTATACATGACCACTGGTCCTGTTGTTGACCAAATGATCGGAATGTAGTCTGCTGTGGGATTGGCTACCGCCGGGCCAGTAGGAAATTTATTTGCTAATCCATCGGTAGTGATTGCCACAGGATCTGTCCATGTGTGGGACGTCGTATCCCAGATGCGATAATAAGCGTTATTGTTGTCAGCAGTTGAGGATTCTTGTTTAATATAAAACAGGTAGAGCGAATTACCGTGTCGTGTTAGAGAGGGGTGCCAATCACTTGGATTATACGGCAATGTTACGATCGTGCTCTGGTTCCATGAACCGGTACCGTTATTATATTCTTTCCAAGAATGGATCAGGTGATTGTAATTATCAGGATAGATGACGTGAAATTCTTCGTTGACAAAGCTCATGGCATATTCCCGGCGGTAAATTTTCGATCCCCAGACGATTGAGGAGTCGGCATTAGCCACGAACTGGACGCCGTCCCAGATGAAATATTTATACCCCCAGCCGACGTTCGATGAATCATCGCTGTACCAGATCACTACCGCTGGTTGGCTGTTAATCAGAAGTGAGCCGATCCGGACATTCTCATAGCCGGTATTATTCACCCACCCTTCATACGGGAAAGTCGCCCCGCCGTCAGTCGAATGGAAATATCGGACATTACCCGTAGTATTAATGCTGGTCCGGGCAAATACCCAAATATTATCCTCATCCTGGGCTAATACATTGGAACGGGTGGCCACACCTGCCGGTAGAAATGCGGAAGTAAGTGTTATTGGAGTGGCCATATCTCCGGTTGCTACTGCTGGCGAATTAATTTTCCTGAAATACACATTGCCAGAACCGGGATCAGTAACATATATATTACCAACGCCGTCACCGGACAATGACGCATGATAATCGATCCAACTGCGAACTGTGATAGGCGTGCTCCACGTGGCGCCGCCATCCGTCGTTTTCATGAAATTCCCGGAACTTTTTTCAAACATCGCCCATACGGTATTAGGATCTGTCAGGGACATGAACACTTTGTATCGCGGGATCGTTAAAGTGCAACCATCGCTACGGCAGATGCTAATCTGCGTCGGTGCGGTGTATGCGGTTGGGACCAGACGGAAAAACGTTACACCGGCCACTCCCGCTACCACCATAACAATTATCCAGTACGTCGACTGGCTAATAAATGAACGGCGAAATGTATATGTAGTAACCTTCATATAAATTAAAGTTTTTCTGTATCTATAATCCTCACCTGCGGCCCGCCGGCAGAACGAGGCGCTACCAACAGTTCCTGCGTCCCGTCACCATTGGTGTCGCTGCCAGATACATTCACCCCACCGGTAAATGTCGCGAGAAAGGCATAAAATTGTTTTTGCAGCTGCTGTTTAATATTAAAAATTCTTACCAAAGGCGTTGCATTACTTCCCACTCCAACAACAAGTTCTTTTATCCCGTCACCATTTGTGTCAACACCTGCAACGGACACGCCGCCACGGTAATCTGCATTGAAAGCATAGAAACCTGGCGACAGCCGAGTAATCGAACCGGTCTTAATCTTGAAAATCTGGATGTGAGGCGCGCCTAGGTCTGGACCGGCAATGATTTCGTCACGCCCATCTGCATCCATGTCGGCAGCAGCGACACGTATCCCTCCGCGGAATGTCTTTGCATAGGCAAAGAAATTGGCGAATGCCTTGCCTGCAGGATCGTACACCATCACCTGTGCGCCGCCGCCGCGTCCGGCTGTAACGATTATTTCTTTGGTGCCGTTACCGTCAAGGTCGCCGCAAGCCAGGAACAAGCCTCCTTTGAATTTTCCGTCCAGGACTGAAAAACTTTTTTGGAGGAGGCCGCTCCCATTGAAAATTTTAACTACTGGCAAAGCGCCGACCCCTTGCGCGGTGATAATCTCATCCAAACCATCCCCATTCACGTCGCAGATATTAACCCGTACGCCTGACCGAGATGCCGAATCATAGGCAAAGAAGCGGGCCAATAATTTTCCGCCCGAATCCAGGACGCGCACTTCTGGTGATAATCCTGTATCCGTACCAGTGATAATTTCATTAGCAGTTCCGGCCAGGACATTCCCGCCAGCTACTAAAAAACCACCCCGCAGCGTACTGGCATAGGCTAGTAATGATGTGCCGCTAGCCACGTTTATCGATGGTGCAGATGGATTGGATATGGTAGTTTTGTTTTTTGTGGAATTAGGATAATACGTACCGGGTGTCACACCTTTGCTGTCAGTGACGCCTAATCCCCGTTCCAATGTGGAACGCTGACCGTCCAGATTGATCACTGTTACGTCATACCAGCCCGGTTTGAGTTTGGACAAAGGCAATTTCACCGATAAAGCCGTGGCTGTCTGGACAAATGTTTGTTCCGCCAGATAATCGGCAAAGTATGTTTTTACTCCAAAGGTAAATTTCGTGCCAGTCACTTTGACCTGCAGTCCGGCTCCCTTGTTCCAGGCGGGATTGACCTCCTTCGGTGTTACGCTGCTGACTGTCGGCGCTGGATCTGCATATGGCGCAGTACCAGTAATATCAATCTTACGTATTGTGTCATTCCAAGTATCAGCCAGATACAATGCATTACCGGTCACATCAGGCACGAGACCTTTGGGATTATTAAACTCCACAACCGTACGGCCACCATTGGTAAACCCTCGCTGTCCAGAACCGGCAATTAATTTAGTTAACCCAGTTGCAGGATCTACCAAACGGATCCGCATTGATCCGGTATCAGTGACATACAGCAATCCATCTGATCCCATTTTCACATACTCAGGATAGGATAAAACCGCCTGTGTACCGATCGCCTCCCGATACCCAGCCGCGCCGGTGCCAGCAACGGTGGTTACCTGCCCGGTAGCAATGACAATCTTTCTGATGGCATGGTTATTAGAGTCTGCCACATACAGATTTGTTCCGGTCGAATCAATGGTAATTCCGAACGGCCTGTTGAATTTCGCCGCTGCACCAATGCCGTTTGCAAACCCGGCCACTCCTGAACCCGCCACCAGCGAAGTCTGCCCGTCCGAGATCCTCACTCGGCGTATCCGATTGTTGCCGGTATCAGTCACATACAGATACGTATCAGTCGGGTCTATCACAATGCCAGATGGTGCCTGGAAATATGCGCACCCACTGACTCCAGTCGATAGCTGTCCCTCGCACTTAGTCCCATCCTGGTAACCATTTACGGTAATCCCAGTGGAGTTCACGTTTCCAGCGCCAGAAATTAAAAAACTGTATGGCAATGCCGTATCCAAATTGACACCGCGGATGCGGTTGTTCCAGCGGTCTGCCACATACAATCTGTTTCCGCCGGAATTGATTGTGATACCTTGGATAGTCGAAAAGCGGACCGGTCCGACATAATGCGTCGGGTCGTCATCCCCTTCGCGGTAATTATCCACACTGCTGCCGATCACCTGCGCTACTTCGCCAGTCGAACGGGTAATCCGCCGTATCTTATTATTATCCGCTACATACAGGTACTGGCGATTAGTCGTCATGACCATGTCATATGGCCGGCCAAACAATGCTGTCGAGGCAGCGCCGTTTCGATTGCCAAAACGTTCATAGCCGGCAAAAATGTCTTCGTCGCCCGACAAGGTGGTACGAAATTTATGGATGGTACCTATCCCAGCGTTGGCCACATACACATACCCGTCATACACCTTCAGGCCGGATGGGAAATTAATCGAAGCCATACTCCCATCCTCAGCGAATAAAGACGTCGTATTTGTAGACAGGTCAATCTTACGGATAAAATCAGTCAGGCCATTTCCGTCAGAGACGTACAACGCTGTCCCGTCTACTGCAACACCCCAGAGGTTATTAAACGCCGATGCACCCCCAACACCCTCCGTATAACCGGCAGTGCCGGAGCCGGCAACGACAGACACTGTACCGGAAACAGTATTGACCGCGAGCACTCGATAACTGCCAGAATCCGCAACGTATAAAACCGATCCGTCAGGAGAGACGGCTGCTTTTTTCGGATGGTTAACGCCCGTACTGAGAGTACTCACCGTACCACCGCTTGTGGAAACGGTCTTTATCGCACTGTTACCAGTATCAACAATAAAAAGAGTTGATCCGTACACTTCTACGCCTTCCGGACCGTTCAGGCCAGAAGAAACCAAATTCGTAACCACGCTACCGCTTATTTTTTTTATCTTGTTATTGGCCGTATCCGCCACATACACTGCTCCGTCAGACCCAACTGATACGCCTCGTGGCAGCGCAAACTCAGCGGCCGTGGCTGCCCCGACAGTATCGCCGTAGGAACCGGTGCCAGCCAATGTAGACACGATTCCTGAGGAATTAATTGTACGAATGACATTATTGTACGTATCGGCGATATAAAAATTTCCCGACGCGTCGATATCTAGATCTTCCGGGAAATCGAAATACGCGTCTACCCGGCTGCCTCCGTCTCCGTCATATATTTTTCCGGTATACGCACTTACATCGCCGTATGCCGCTTGGGCTGGATGAATAAATAAAAAAATAGCGCCAAGCGCTACCAATGTTAGTACAAAAAACCTATTGAAAAGAATTTTCATATAATAATATTTTTTCTTTTTATTTTTTGATTTTTACACCTCTATTATAGCACGTTTGAAGTTTTTTTGCAAGTATTTACTCATGAAAACGGTAGATTGAAATATTGCCGCTATTGTACACCCTCGATATAAACGGGAGTGCCCCAATATCCTGATATCCGGATTCTTTCTCCAGGGGGCCATAGACGATATATGTTATCCCGTTCTCTTGCAGCAGCTGCTTTTTATGATCTTCGGAACCTACGTTGGAATAAAAATCCTCAACTACTTTTTTTTTCTCAAAAGCCCGTGGCGTTTGATAAGTATGTCCAAAAAATGAAGTTACGCCGGCAACGCCGGGGGCTAGATTGCTGTATGTATAACTGGCGAGTAAAATGGAATCCGTTTGCTTATTTTGATTCAACCAATACATCGACTGCATGACATTTTCAGGGATGAAATATGGCTGGGAGTGCGAACGGAATAAGCGCACGTCCAAATCCATGACAAACCAATTCGTGCAACTCAGTAAAATGAAACCCAGGAATAGAATAATCCTGCTTTTTTGACGGACCCATGCAAGTGACAATTCGTAAATAAAAAGTAAGCCACTGACAGATAAGATAGTTAATGGCATGTGCAAGCCCTCAATAAATTTACGCTGTAAATCCGGCAGAAAGGGCTGATACAATAAAAATACGCATATAATAACCCAAATCACCAAAATCAGCATGTGCTCTTGGCGCTTTTTTATCGCCTGCCAAATTCCGCACAGTGCCAGAGGAACCAAAAATCCATATCCATAAAGGTATACTATTGGCGGCGGCGACCGGAAATCCATGGCACCAAGCCAATCGTCGTAAATACTGCCATGCGAAAAAACGAAAAATAAATATCCCAGCGAAACCAATCCATAGGGAAAAAGCATCCAGAATTTCCTGAAATCGATACCCTGCCTGTTTTCTTGACGGACAAAATAATAGGCAATGCACATGAACGCCAACATCCCCACGAGCAGACTGATATAAAAATGTGAAATTACCAGGACGGCGAAAGAAATGCCGGTCAAATGGACAAACCATGATCTCCCTGTCTTCTGAAATAATATTATCCCTAACAAAGCGAGCAGGCTTAACGTCATGCTAAACAGAAGCAATGGCGACTCATAGATGGTCAAAAAAGTAATGGCATCTGACATCCAATTATCACTCGAAGCAATGATAGAATTGAACATCCAGCCCAGACCGGAACTGCTTACCAGCAACAGAAGGGTGTACAGACGGATTTTTTTTGAGGGGAAAAACACGGCGATAAAGCAATAAGCGATAAAAATAAAAACCAGAGCAGTAAGTATGCGCAGGATATGATAAACAATAATATTCGGCAAACTAAAGATCCCAGCCAGCCATCCGCCCACTAGAAACAATGGGTGGAAAATTACATTTGCCTGGTTTTCTGTTGCATACAAATTCTTGAACAAAAGGTGTCCTTCCCGCGCCTGCTCCATCCAGGCCAGGTAGGTATAGGTATCTCCCCTGTTGATATGGTGGATACCGGTGAAATCCATATTTGCCGGTGCACTCATTGCCCCGAAAATATACGGGACGCAACTGACCGCGACAGTCACGACTGCCACGATCGCCACACGATACCACTCGTGCCGTTCAATATGTAAGAAGGAAAACATATGATTCAGTATAACGCATTTTCGGATAAAAAAAGAGAGAGTCACGGAAACCGCAACTCTCTCGCATTGTATGGAACAAACGGGGTTTAGACCGTCATATCCATCACACGAAATACATGGCCCCACTGCGGGAGGTCATAATGGTACAGACTGAGCGTCTTCACCATCTGGCCATCTGCAGGGAGCGGAAAGATCAACGTAGCTGAGAACGGCGAATTGAGCGGAAGCTCATACTTGCCGTCCAGAGCCAGTCCGCCGTCCACGCTGGCGATCGGAAGCTTGTTGTTCCGGTCATCAACGAGATACGTGCTTGAACTGACACTGGCCGCTTCCGGTGTCGGATGCGACCGCAGCCACTCCACCCGGACGCGTATATCCTTGTCAGTCACCTCGATTTCCTTGACGGAAAAAGAGAAGAATGACATCGCGTCAGGCGACGTGGCACTGATAGCTGTCTGTTTAGGAACAGCGGGCCCGGAAACTTGTCCAGTATTGACGGAATCCGGTACCGATTGCTGAGTAGGCATGGCCGCTAGAGTTGCAGCCTGCCCTCTGGGTTTCGGTGTCCCCAGCCATCTGGCTTTGACTGGTTTTGGGCCAGTCTTGCCCATGAAGCGGCTAAAATACACCGTATCGGAGCCATTCGACAGCCCGTCCCCATTGACATCAGCGTATCTCCTGTCTGCCTGCGGAAACAATGTTGAATCCGCGAGTGCATCCTTGAGATACTTCATGTCAACCGAATCGCCTCGTTTGTTCCCGTTGACATCCCAAAAATAGGTGTCATCAGTACTCAAACGATACACGCCTACGATGGTATTGCCGTATTCATGCGTCTGCTCCATTACCGAAGCCTGCATATCAGCGGGTACCATCCACTGGAAACCCACCATCGCCAGATACACGAACAGGTTGGAAACCGCCGCAGTATTGAGGACCTTGCGGATCCCCTCTTTACGGATCCCGAACAGGCCCAGCGAAAGCACAATGACCATGATGGACATGTATGCTAACTGGCTCTGAGTATCGGCCCAGACCCGAAACATAAGGGCAGATACCATCAATGAGACCGGCCAGCACAGGACCACGATGTAGTCAGCGATGAACTTACCGAACGTTTTCTGTGCTTCCGTCTGCTTCGAGAAAAACCGGGCCACGACGCTGATCGGCCAAAAAACAATGGCGAGCAGAGCCATACTGGTAATGACGGCCAGTATGGCAAAGTACATCATCCAGGGCTGTGCGTTCGGCAGATACGAAATGCCGAGGATCACGCCGCCCACGACCATCAATACCAGTAATGGGGCGACCAGAATATGCGCGAGGCGCGACATGATCGACCAAATGAAAAGGCCGAGAAGTATCACCACGAACATCAGATACCCGATCCAGCCGGCAACAACGATCAGCCAGAGGACCAGCGACATACAGATACCGATACCGCCTAATATGATCAACCAGCGATACAAATGCTGAAGATCAAACAGGCGGCGGGCGGCGGTTACGATCAGGCTGTCATTCTGGCCTCTTGCAGAACAGGGTGTCCAGGTATTGAGCATGGTTCGGATCTCAGACGCCTTCGTTTCCCCCCAACCCCAGGCAAACATACCGCCTTTCAGTATGTAACTGAGGATGAGCAAGAACGCTCCGTAGAAAGTCTGGTTGCGGTTCACGACCGAACCCAGTCCGATGAGGGCGAACACGTCCTCAATGCGACTGATAGGCTTTTCGTGCAAAGCTTCGTCGACCTTGCGGATCGACCCGGTAAACTTTGCCCACAAGCTCTGTTTCTCTGAATTTGTATCAGACATGATAATCTCCTACATCAGTGTACCGTGTTTGTGTTGAGAACGTCAGCAAGACTCCTGAAAAGCGGCGCAATGCCACTCAACCGTGGGTCGCTGCTGACAACTTCCACCGCTTTGTCCGCGAGTGTCTTGCCCGCTTTCCGGTCACGTTCATGACCTTCATCACGACTCTTGCGCCACTTTGCATAGAGCTCCTCAATGAAAGACGTTTTATCGCCTTCATCAGGAACCTGCTGGGGCAGCGTAATGCCGAGCAGTGAGGCCATCAATTCATGAGAGGAAAACCCGCTGAACCGCGTGAAATCCTCAACCAGCCACCCAGCCATCCTTTGGAGGACCAGCTGGTACTGGCCGGTTTTGTCCTTGGCAAAGACCGCCAAGAACGCGATGATCCGATCCCTGACCGCGGCATCGTCGATGCTCATGATGACCGTGAGTACAGACGACTCTTTGTTGGCCGGGGTGACATGCTCTGCTTCTTTTTCATCCGACAGGAAACCCATATCGTTGAAAATTCCGAAGAGTACACTCCAGTCCTTGCCGCTAACCGGGTTGCGGGGCAATCGCTGCAGAATCTGGCCGATCTGCTGCGGCTTCATGCTGGCAAACATGGCTTCCAAACGTCTCCGTTTGGCGTCGGACAACTCCTGCAAACCGGCGTAGAACGTCGTGAGCTGGGCGTCGTCCAACTGCATCACGAATAGCGCAAAATTGCTAAACGTATCCGCAGTCACGGCAGCCTGTCCGGACAGCTTCTGTGAAATCTCCCGTTCCAAATTCCCAAAATCACGCTCACCAAACCTGATACCGGTCGGGGTTGGTTTTGCCGCCAGTCGTTTCAGGGCTTCACTGACTGATGTAGGAATTTTCGCCAGGAAATCCTCACCAATCCCGCGCAGCTGCGCCGGTAGAATTGGTTTAATCGAACTGGCTAAAATCTGTAGGCTAGTAACGAGCATGGCCTGCGTTTGGGCCGGATGCTTCTGAGCCGCCACGATCAGCCTCTGGGCTAATTGCGGATGACTTCTCTCGATCTGATCGATCACGAAGTCGACCATGAGGTCAGCGAATTTCATTGCTCCGAAATCCGTCATGACTCCCAAGTTCTTCTCCAGCGCGTCGAATATACCCGCTGGATTAGATTTTTTTTGCTTGTCATTGTCAGGCATGCAACTCACCTCCTTCAGGAGTGTTGATTGTTATCTGAGATTTTTTTGGATTGGGTGATCTCAAACACCTCGAGTTTTTCATACTCGCGTGCATATAGCACCTACCTTTCTTCTTTTTCACTCCCACATGTGGGGTGAGTTGGTTTATGATTGACAGTTATTATTTCGAGTTAGTTGTCAAAGATCATACTGATCTCAGACTATGATTTTCGGCTAAAAAGCTTCCGACCATAGCCGGTCATACTAGTACATATTGGCCAATTTGTCAAGGGGTAATATCAACACATTCGGCAATACTCAGCGTTGACCCTGAGCGAAGCCGAAGGGTCAACACGATAAAAAAATCCCTCGCTGGTTAAACAAGGGACGGGTATCGGCAACGGATTACCGATAAAAAGGCTGTATCAGCCTTGCTGTCCGGAAGTATCAGGACGAATCTTTCCTCTGATGAGATCAACAGTTTCAGCGAGGTCGCCCTGCCCAGTTTTTGAGGCTTTGCGATTCTCCTCCTGAATCTTGATGTAGATCTCCTCACGATGGACAACCACGTCGTCCGGCGCCTCGATTCCCAAACGGACCTGACGTCCGCGGATACCGAGCACTGCCACCCTGATTCTGTCTCCAATGGTTATCGATTCCCCTAACTTCCGTGTTAAAATGAGCATGACCTTCTCCTTACGCAACAGGCACAAAAAAATACAACGTTTCGGTAATATAACAGATAGCCCGGCTTTATGCAAGCGTTATTCGGTACTTATTGTATTACCATCAGAAACCATTACAATATCGCCTCCGACATCGGTGCGCAATATCATGGATCCGATATGTTCCAGGCGTTTCATAGTTGATAGGTGGGGGTGGCCGTATGAATTCCCGGCACCTACGGAAACGACGGCGTATTCAGGATATACGGCTTGTAAAAACTCCGGCGATGACGAATATCGGCTGCCATGATGTCCGACCTTGAGTACGTCGCTCCCGATATCAATTCTTTGCTGCAGAACGATCTTTTCCACATCTTGTGGTGCATCGCCGGTAAATAGGAAAGAGACGTTCTGATATACCAACCGGCTCACCACAGAAGTTTCATTCAGATCCTTTGCACCGGCGACCGAGTCATAACTGATCGGATACAAGATATCCATGGTCACGGTACCGAATGAATATTTCTTTCCGGCAAACACAATATTGACCGGAATGTTCTTGCGCTGAGCCGCGTCCTGCCACGCCAGGCAGCCTGGCGAGCCGTCACCGACCCCGCTCCAGATGACCTGCCCAACACCGTACCGTTCCAGTACGGCAGCCAGTCCCCCTTCGTGGTCAGCGTGGCAGTGGGTCAGCAGCACCAGATCAATATGGCGGTCATAAAATGGCAAAACCTGTCCGAGTTCGGACAACACGGTCGTATCGGGTCCTGCGTCTATGAGAATATTCTGGTGCGACGGCGTACGGATAAGCGCGGCATCTCCCTGGCCGACATCAAAAAAAACAACACGCAAATCAGTTTTGTATTGGTCATGACAATAAAGGCAAGCCAGGAGTAACCCGGCGCACACGGTACCAGATAACCATACAACTAACTTGTTACGCTTTGATTTCATGGGTTGCATGCTGACGATATCTAGCATATAGTATCCCGGCCACCAAGGATGCATACCACGCCACCGGCCAGATCCATGACATCCGGGTAACGGTAATGGACGCATACTGAAAACCGGAAAATAATTCCGTGACGCTTACGATATATCTCAGTACCAGGCCGACCAGCCACCCTACCCACTGTCCGAGCGGCAGCCAAATCATTGCCAGTACGGTAGCGCCAAACCCGATCCCCATAGTCAATGAAATTACCGGGACGACCAGCATGTTGACTATGGGCGCCACTACGGATAACCGTCCAAACTGGTACGCAATAAGGGGCGCGGTAAAAAAAATTGCCGAAAGTGTCGCGGCCAGAGTAGAACTCAGCCAGCCGGGAAGTATCGGGTGCTTGAACCATTTTTCAAAAATCGGAGACAAATATAGTAAGCCAAGCGTGGCAAGGAACGACAGCTGGAAACCAGAGTCGAACATCAGCACCAGCGGGTTTATTAATACCATCGCGGTGGCAGCTAGCAACAGGACATTCGTAATCCTGCTCAATCGTCCCAATCCGCGCCCCAGCAGTACCAATCCGCCCATGACCCCTGCCCGTACTGCCGATGCTTGGGCGCCGGTCATGACCACAAACAATGCGATCGCTGCGCACGATACAAAAAAACTCATCCGGCGAGGCAAAGAAATCCTCTGGGTCAAAGCGGATAATGCCACGGCAATAATCGTTATGTTGAAACCGGACAGGGCTACGATATGCGTAATGCCTGTCCGGTTGAAACCGTCCATGAGGCTTACTGGCATGGCTTTTTTCGCGCCAAGCAATATGCCGCCCAGCAGCGACGAGAAAGGTTCCGGTAAAATTTCCTGCATCGCCCGGATAAATCGATTTTTTATACCAAGCAGTCCGGCCATACACCAGTTACCGTGCCCCCGGCCGCGCAGCACCACCGACACTGGCCGATAACATACTGAACGAATCTCGTATCTCGACAAATATGCTCCATAGTCAAAAACCCGGCTTGAACCGTCATCCAGGGCAATACGCCCGGGAGTTTCGATCTCGCAGGTTATCTCCAGGAGGTTGCCGTATTGATAGGCCGGATACATCGGTACGGTCATAAGCACCAGGCCGGAGATGCGGCTGCCACTACCCATTGTTAATGCCTCTATGGATAACTTCACGCTGTCCTGACGCACATCGGGCTCACTGGAAATCATGCCGAGAAAACGAACAGTTCGCCCATTATAAAAATCAATGTCTGTTTGTATCGGATCATGTACGGTCAATTGAATCCTAAAAATTCCGCTGATAAAAAATAATACGCATAAACATAGTAATCGCATTAATCTCTGCGACCAAAAAACACATACTAAAACAACAGACGCCCCGGCCAGCATAACAAGTACCGTCCGGGGCACACTGACTAACGTACCTACACCTACGCCAGCGCAAAAACTAAGGCAAACGCAAAGGAATATTTTTGACCGACTTAATGCCATAAAAACCTTCCGCACATTAATGGGAAGGTTATTGCCTATAGCCTATCATATTGCCCAATAGTGTCAAATAAAAAAGGCAGAGACCACGTGAATCTCCGCCCGTAAATAATAGAACATACCACTGATTATGGCCTGGTACCGAATGGTCCAGCGTACTGGCCCTGCTTCAGCTGCCGCCCGCGACGATTTATCAACACCGTTCCAGACTGATGCAAAGGGTGCCCCGCCAATCGAAATTTGAACTGACCGACAGTCCCGAAAATCGGTTCAAAAACACCATCCTCTTCGAGATGGACGACCTTGCATTTCGTGCAAAGCCCGATTTTTCTGGGCTTGCTCTGTTGCACTTTACCGATGATCTCGACTGTCCCGTCACAGCCTGCCTCAGACATGCAGACGAAGTCAGTCTCGGACAGTTTCGGTTTGGCGGTTGAACTGGGCATACGTAATCCTTCCTTTACTTTGCATGTTTCGAAGCTTATCAAAGGACGCTGAAAACATAGATCGTTGCATACTCCTCCTTCTGCCCTCCTGTCAGATTACATGTTGGATGAAAAAACATCTACTATATTTCCACTGCGGGAGATGTCCGTCATGTTCATTTGAAAAGAACTGAATATTTGAGAGTAGGGGCGGGGTTCGTGGATCAACCGCCAAGAAAATCCACAAATCACCTGCCCCATCTCTACGTAATATAATTATTGTATCATACTACGCACAACACGAGTGTCAAGCCTTGGCCACAAAAAAATTCTCGTTTTTTTTAAAACGACGCATGACTCACAAAACCGATGCCTTCCTTTATTCAACAGTTACGGATTTAGCCAAGTTTCTGGGCTTATCCGGATCCTTCCCGCGCAGTACAGCCGTCCGATACGCCAATAACTGGAGCGCCGCCAGCACCAGCACGGGCGTCAGGTGTCCGACGGTTTTTGGGATTTCTATCACCCATTCTGCCAGGCGGCGTATATCGGTGTCGCCCTTACTGACGACGGCAATAATTCGGCCATGCCGGGCGGCGACCTCCTGGGTGTTTGAAACTATCTTACTGTATGTAATCGATTGCTCGACGTCCTGCGGGGCGATCACAACCACTGGCATATTCTCGTCTATCAGGGCGATCGGGCCATGCTTCATTTCTGCGGCCGAGTACCCTTCTGCATGGATGTATGAAATTTCCTTCATCTTGAGTGCCGCTTCATAAGCCGCGGCAAACAGGTATCCCCGGCCCAGGAACAACGAATGGTCCTGACCATAAAATTCTTGGGCAATCTGGTCGATGATGCCGGCTTGCCCGCCGACACCATCAAGCACCTGTTGAATGTATTCGGGCAATTTGATGAGTTCACCGACGATCTTATCGAAATCTTTATCAGAAATCCTCTGCGTACCGTCAGACAGGGGCTGGCGTTCGTCCATAAACTTCGCCAGGCCGAGATTCAATATTGACAGGGCGACTACCTGGCAGGCAAACGACTTTGTGGAAGCAACGCCGATTTCCGGTCCGGCGTGCATATAGACGCCGCCATCCACCATGCGTGCGATAGAGGAGCCGACTACATTGACGATGCCGAGAGTATAGCCGCCTAATTCTTTCGCCAGTTTCAGGCCGGCCTTCGTGTCCTCGGTTTCACCGGATTGGGATATGGCGATACATAAGGTATTCGCCGGCAAATACGGATCACGATAACGGAATTCAGATGCCTGCTCACATGTGACTGGAATACGTAAAATCCGTTCCATCAGTATGGCGCCGATCAGTCCGGCGTGCCACGATGTGCCGCAGGCCAGTATCTTGATCGAATCAATGCGTTTCACGTGTTTAGGAAAACCATTTTCCAGACATCGCAGATGGATGCTGTGTAAGCCGGACTTCACCCGTCCCGCCAGTGTCCGCCTGACCGCTTCCGCCTGTTCGTAAATTTCTTTAAGCATGAAATGGTCAAACCCTTCTTTCTCGATCATATCGAGTGTCATGTCGACTTCGACGATCTGTGCGTCGACGTGCTTATTGTCCAGCGTCGTGACTACATGCATATCCGGGGTAATTATGGCCATTTGGCCGTCTTCAAGATATATCAGCTTATTAGTATGTCCGATTATTGCGGATAAATCCGAGGCCACAAAATATTCGCCATCTCCCCGGCCGATAACCAGCGGAGATCCCCGTCGAGCCGCAACGATAACATTGGGATGTTCACGGGAAACGACAGCAATACCAAAAGTGCCCTCCACCATCTGCAGTGACTGGCGGACAGCTTCAGCGAGGTCACCCCGATACAAATAACCGACCAATAAGGCCAAAACGGCGGAATCATTCTCGCCTTGATAGACGACTCCCCGCTGAGCCAGCCAGGCAATAATAGCCCGAAAATTTTCAATAATCCCATTATGCACCAAGGCGATTGAACCATCCTGACTTAAATGCGGATGACAGTTCTGAATATTCGCCTCCCCATGGGTCGCCCACCGGGTGTGAGCGATGCCCTGGACGCTACCATGAGCATCGTCGCCCAATTTCTCAACCAACGATGCAATTTTTCCGACCGATTTGCATGCCCACAGGCCACCGTCAGACACGAGAATAATCCCAGCAGAATCATATCCGCGGTATTCTAGCCGCTTCAAGCCGTCAACTAAAATTGATTGCGCCGGACGTTTACCTACATAGCCTACAATGCCGCACATATGATTATATTAATGTTTTCCATACATACTTAAAGATCATCATATTAGTCTGATATAAACCAGGATCGGAAATAATCATACCGATGGTCTGTTTGTTTTTATCGAGGGATATCAACCCAAGCTTATTGTAATAGATAATCATGTATGTCGGGGAACCCTCAGTCTTTGACAGCCATTTGCGCTCGTCCATCCCCCAAAGCTGACCGCCGGAACCGACGGCAATCACTTTGCATCTGATTTTCCGCTTGACCCGTTCCTTGGCAAAATTCGGGAAACCATCATACAAATGCTGGCGGATATTCGAGGCCGAATATACATAATATTCCTTTTCGTTCGCCTGCGTCATCACTTCAAGTACATCGCCCAAGACAGTCTTCACGCCTTTCGTGCCCTGATAGTATTTGACCACTGGCTTGTCCTCTGCGCGATTATATACTGACTTTAACTCGGGGATAATTTTTTCAACGGCAGATTTGGATTCCTCCAGTTCATGCATCCTGTCCTGTAAAAAATTCTTCAATTTTTCCGGATCTTCTGCCAGGAAGTACTGACGCTTGTCCTGGTGATAATAACTCGCCAACCCGCGTTTGATTAATATTTTTAAAATATCATAGGTCGTCCCACGGTTAACTCCGGCGGTATTAGCCAAAGTCCTGACGGAAGATGGGCCGGCATTCAGTAATGCCAGATACACCTGAGTTTCCTTTTCCGATAGGCCTAACTGTTTGAGAATGGTTGATACAGACATATTTGGATGGAAATTCACCTATATTCATACAGTATAAACCTGTAGCACAAATTGTCAATAATTTTCCTACAAATAATATATATTCTTGAAATATAACTAATGTTAGCTAAATAATGATACTATTACTGTCAATAAAAAAATAAGAACCAATAATAATTAATGGCATCATGGCTAACTCAAGCTTATTTTTTCAGAGTCCTCAGATACGACTCAATAAACTCCATGATAGAACCGTCCAATACGCCATCGACATCCTGGACCTCATGTTTTGTTCGATGGTCTTTTACCATTTTGTAAGGCTGTAACACATATGAGCGCACCTGGTTCCCCCATGCCGCTTCCTGATAGGCACCGCGTAACTCCCTTTTTTCCTTTTGCTGCTCGGCTAAGTATCTGAGGTGCAGCTTCCCTTTCAATATCTTCATGGCCGTTTCCTTGTTCTGTTGTTGCGACCGCTCATTCTGGCAGGAAACGGTGATTCCGGTCGGGATATGGACGATCCGTATGGCTGAATACGTCGTATTGACTGACTGGCCCCCATGGCCGGATGACGTTGACGTATCAATCCTCAAGTCTTTGTCGTCAATCTGCACTTCGCTGACTTCCTCCAACACCGGCAGTACCTCGACCAATGCAAACGAAGTATGGCGCATTTTCTCAGCATCAAACGGCGAAATCCGGACCAACCGGTGCACTCCCGCCTCTGCCTTGAGATAGCCGTAGGCATACCGGCCAGCAACTTCCATGGTGACGCTCTTGATGCCGGCTTCATTGCCCATGGACTTGTCCACGATTTTCACCACCCAGCCCTGGCGCTCGCAGAAGCGTACGTACATCCTCAACAACATCGACGCCCAATCCTGAGCATCAACGCCGCCGGTTCCGGCATGGATGGCTACAATGGCAGGCGATTCGTCATACTTGCCAGACAACATAATATAAAATTCCAGTGTCTGGAACTGGCTGTTCAATTCCTCAAAACGCTTGGTAATTTCCGACTTCAGAGACCGGTCCTCTTCGTGATCGGCGGCGGCGGCCAGCTCAATTAGGTCACGCACTTCTTGCGCAATATGACTCCACCTATCCAGATCTTTTTTCAGCTCATCATGCTCCTGGGACTTTTTCTTTGCCAGGTCTGGGTCGTTCCAAAAATCCGACCTGGACATGGCCATTTCAAGTATTTTAAGCTTTTCTCCGGTCTGGTCCAATTTCAAAATAGACCAGGTCCTGGCTATCTTTTCCTGCAAATCAACCAATGTATCGATTAATTCCCTCATATCTGATTCTTATTGTATCCTACTGACGCTTTCTGGACAAATAGAAAAAGACCCCATCAGTTTCAGAGGCTCTGCATTTAATAATATTCAAGCTGCCATCTTCTTAGTTTCCGTTTCCTGCAGTGCCTTTAAGCCTACTGAGAAAGCTTCATAAAATTTTTGAATCGGGCCGCCGTCCATTTTGGTATGGTCAAAAATCGTTTCAATGAATTCAAATTTGTCCTTGTCCAATTCATGGCATTTCCTGACTTCGGTAAGTAAGCCCTCTAATAAACCGTCAGTGTCGGCTACACCGGCCGCCTGTAGAACCTCGCGCATCGACCGAATCGTCTCATTGAGTTGAGGGCTATGTGCCTCGATTTTCATCAAAGTCCAGCCCTCATCAACATACCTTTTCATGTACTTGTACAGGGTTTCAAAGTCATGCCGCCGCGTTTCCATAAATTCACGGTCAGCTTTTAAATCTTCCGGTGTTTTGATAATTTCTTTGGGTTGTTCCGGTTCAACAGAAGGCACTTCTGACTCAAGACGGTCATTCATAGGGATAAAGTATTACGGTTTAGCCTGTTCCAATTTCACAGACACGGTCTTTTCAGTGCCCGCGTGAGATATCTTCAGTGTCACACTATCACCAACGTTATATTTCTGCAACTCACTAGCTAGGGGGTGCTCCTCATTAATTTTCTGGCTGTTTACCTCCAGAATAATGTCATTTTCCACAATCCCCGCCTTATCAGCCGGACTGCCCGGTATGACGGCAAATTCCGTCTGGTCAGCGCCCCGGACGACCATCGCGCCGTAGTCGACGCTGAGTTTATTTTTTTCGGCCACATCACTGTTGATAATGACATACCGTACCCCTAAATACGGTCGGACAATCGTACCGTTTTTCTTTACGCTTTCCACAGCGCTTTTCACCTGATTGATCGGGATGGCGAATCCGACCAATTGGCCTGAACTGTTCACTGCCGTATTGATCCCGATAACCTGCCCTGCCAGGTCAAGCAACGGGCCGCCGGAATTGCCCGAATTGATCGCCGCATCGGTCTGAATAATATCCTGGAGGGTTTCTGACTGGCCAGAGCCGTCACCGGCCGTCACAGTCCGGGACAATCCGGAGACGACCCCTTTGGTCACAGTATTCTGATATTGCCCGAGGGCATTGCCGATGGCAATCACTGACTGACCGATCTGCACGGTGCTAGAATCCCCCAAAGCTAGCGTCGGCAGATCCGTGGCGTCAATTTTGACGACAGCCACGTCATTAAACGGATCTGTGGCCAGCACCTTTGCGCTGTACTTCTTGCCGTCATTCATCACTACTGTATATTCCGCTCCTGTCGTGCTGACCACATGCTTATTGGTCATGATCAGGCCGTCCGATGAAATAATAAACCCGCTCCCGGCGCCAATCTCCTGCTGACCCTGTGACGGGGTTCCAAAATTAAACAAATCACCAAACGGCGAAAGGTTTGAACCGGAATTATTGTAGATTTTACTCAGGTCCTGGGTAATGACAATACTGACCACTGCCGGACTGGCCTTTTTCACCACGTCGACAGTTGCCGAATCTTCCGTGACCGCCAATGTCTGGGGGGTAATCGAGCCTGTTGAAGCGACCGACGTAGTATTACTATTCCTAAAAATATTTTTTTGTACCCATGAGGAGACAGAGGAATCGGTGCTGGCCCATGCGCCAAATACCAGTCCGGAAAGTGCGCCAACCAGAAGGCTGACAACCAATACGGCAATCGCTAAATTCCGCAGTTGATCATACGTAACAATCGCCCGATCTGCGGCTGGCTGGCCACTGACACCTACCCGACCGACGGGCCGTGTATTTTGAGCTGTTAAAGATTCGGATACCGAGGGTTCTTTTTTTTCCATACTTTTTTCTTTTTTAAATGTATAGTAAAATTATCAGGATTTTTTTAAACTATGTCAAGACCCGCCATACTGATTAATACACCCAGATGGCTGTTTTTATTTCAGTTGGTTGACGCAGGCTGTAAAAGCCTCCCCGCCGGACCAGCGGCACTGCCCCCGGTCGCACAGGCAGCTATCCTGAGCATAACAGGCATACTCCGGCTGCCATTCACATGTCGTATAGGACGATGAAACGTTGTCGCGTGGCATACAGGACGTGCCTGAACACCCGCCGACGAGGCAATCGCTGTTCCGTTCGCATTGAATACTCGTTGTTTCCGTATTCACCGTTGATGAATTCTGATTATGTGAACCAATCCTGATTTTTGGGGACAATAAAAAAACCAAGCCACAAAAAACAGCAATGCACACAAAAATTAGAATTATTCGTTTTGTCATTTTAAATATTCAACGCAGCGCCATATGAATTCTGGATAGTCTGCACCATCCAGGGGAAAGCTAGGGCAGAAATTATTAGAGGGATGACAATAACGGCAATCCCAATGATCAGAGTCCAGAGCCGAATTTTCCTCTGTTTTTCCAGAGACAACCACATCTTCTCGGATAACTCGATATTTTTCTGCAAAAGCTGTTTTATTTCCTCCTCTGACATATTTATTTCAGCAGGGCTTCTAAACTGACAATACTATACCCTTTACCTTTTAGTTCCACAATCAGGTCTGGCAGTATTTCGGCGGTTGTCGCATTACTAGCCTGCATGAGGATAATCGCTCCAGGCACGACGCCATTCAGTACGCGGTCCTTGGATTGGGCTGCCGTATACTCCGAGGACCAATCAAGCGCGTCTACAGTCCACGTTACCGGGCAATACCCGGCTTGTTTGGCAGCCGACAAGACATCGGCATCCGCTTCCCCATACGGCGGACGGAAAAATGGTTTCGTTGACTTCCCTGTCGCGTTACCGATAGCCTGGTCGGCTTTCGACAGTTGTTCTGCTATCCCCGATGCCGGCAAATCATTGAAATGAGGATGACTGTAGCTGAGATTGTACACGGGGAAACCGGCATCATTGATTTTTTTGATCATTGAGGAATTATTTTCTGCGACATCACCACGGGCAAAAAATTCAGCCGTGGCCTGGCCCGCTTTAAGGCCGTCCAGAACTTTCTGGATTTCCCCTTCTTTCACCGTCCCAACATTGAACGTCAGCGCTACCTGTTTCTGTTCAGCTGAACCACGTGAAGTAACTTTCGTACACCCATCCAGACTGAAATCACTAGTTGATGCGGCGATATTTACATTCATATTGGAATTGGTATTTCCATTCACATTTGCATTAGTATTCGTGTTGGAATTCTGGTTTACGCTATTCGTATTGCCATTTTCATTTGTATTGATACTGGAAAGTGTGGCGTTGTCGTTCGGTAGGGTCAGGGTCGGAGTCGGCTGTTTTGAAAATATCGAACGGCCAATCAAAAAAACAACAAAAACACTGCCAGCGATAATCAATATCCTGGTCCAGTTAAACGCCGTCTTATCCCCGCGGGGGCGAAAACGCTGGTATTGTTGGTAATTTGCCATATCATGGTTCTCCTTCTACCCCTATTATAACGGCTTATTGGCAAATAATAAAGGGATAAGAAAATGCCGGACTTTCCGGCATGTATGTTGTTTTTTATTATATTGCCCGCTCGACCACCTTTGTTGATACCGGCCTCTTGGACATTGCATACTTCACAAGTTCATACACCCCGAAAAATACCGAAACATAGAAAATGTCACCAAAAAACGTATTCCGGTAAAACGGCACAGCCATCACATAACTCTGTACCAAACCAGCCAATGTTTTGCTGTACAGCGGCGTAAATGCCCATACGGCAAAATTCGTTATGGCATAAAACAATACCGATCCTGCGATCGTGCCTGCCGCGATCCGTCCGACATGCTTGTTTCGACGCACCCACCAACCGATCATGCCAAAAAAGAAGTAACTTCCCCAGGTGAATAATACAAGGTTATGCCAACCGATGATCGAATCGCTCACGACCATGGCAACAAGGGGTATGACCACGCCCCAGCGGGAGCGGACGTACGTTCCGCAAAACAGGGCCAGTGCGCCCATCGGGATAAAATTATACGGGTGCGGAACCAGGCGCATGAGTACCGTCAGCATCACAAAAACCAATACAGCCAGACTGACAAACCACCGATTGTTTTTCATATATACTTTTTTATCTTTTATTAAAACAGACTGGTTTGAAATTTAAATTCGATGGCATCTCCGGGCTGGACAATCTGCCTGTCTACGGCCATGGTGGCTGCTTGGCCGTCGATATAAAACGACCAATACTTGTTATCCTGCCCACCCTTCAGATCCCCGATGGCATTGACCAGTGTACCCATCTCACCATAATCCTTTGTGTCCAATACCAAGCCGTATATCTGCGCCGCCTGCTTGAGCGCATCAAGCGCCGTACCGCCAGTCGGTACGCTCAAATCAACACTGACTGAATTACCGCTGCTGCGTGCGATGGTGACTTTTACTTTCACCACCTCAACTCCAGCCACCCGGCCGGCAATCGCATTGTGATTACCAACGGCGACTTGGATGTTATTGGTATGGGAGTCCTGGATGGCGATTGCCCGATCAGTCGAATAACTTGAAATAGCCAAAGCAGTAAGCAATATGACGGCAAAACTTACGACTGCGCTGGCAAACCACCAATGGAACTCCTCCTTATTGTTTTTCATAGTATGGCAATTACTTAATAATCTATGGACGGCCTGGCGAGTATTCCTTTGGTAAACGGATGCTTGACCATTTGTATATCCGAGACATAATCGGCCAATTGTATTATCTTAGCTGGTGCCTGCCGTCCTGTCAAAACCAATTCCACATGAGCCGGTTTTCCCTTGATCAAACTCATAACTGACTGTGCGGTTACTAGCCTCTCCTTAATTGCCACATGTATCTCGTCCAAAATGACAACACCATACCGACCGGATTGTACAGACCGTCTAGCCACTCGTAATGCGCGTTGGGCTGCCTGCTGATGAACACGTAACGGTTTCCGATCACCTAATATTTTAACAAACCCCTCGCCGAGTGCCAGGATTTCGAGAAATGGTGCAAGTTTCTTTACGATATCAAGTTCGCCAGAACGCCACGGGCCCTTAATGAACTGCACCATCAGCACTTTTTTTCGATAACTGATGGCGCGCAACGCCAAGCCAAGGGCGGCTGTGGTTTTCCCCTTGCCATTGCCCGTATAGACATGCACCAAGCCTCTGTCTATCTTTTTAAATTTCATATCATCTCAACTATATTATCCGAGACTACAAGCAGAAAACCCGCATTTAGGACACACCGAGCATCCCTCTTTGATCTCCATGTTCGTCTTGCATTCTGGGCACGTTTCGATCACATGGCTTCGGCGGGCAGCGCTTGCGACCGGGACTTTGACCGACTCACTCGATGTTTTCACGGTCGGTATAGTTACTGCGCCACTGCGGAGGTCTTCATAATTATAGCTGAATGATTTTTTCGATTCCTTGTGCTTGACTGAGCCGATGTTCAGTACCTGTACGTCACGCGATCGGTCCCGGTAAATAGTCACGCCTTTGCATCCTTGCCGGTAAGCCAGCATATACACCTCTTCAACATCCTCAACTTTTGCGTCATTCGGAAAATTAACCGTTTTGGAAACTGCATTATCAGTAAACTTTTGGAACACGGACTGCATTTTCAGATGCCACTCCGGTGTAATGTCATGGGAAACCACAAACAGTCTCTGCCATTTGGCCGGCACTTCATCCATGCCCTGGACTCCGCCATGTTCGGCGATTTTCTTCATAAGTTCTTCAGTAAAAAATCCTTCACGGCGGGCAATATATTCAAATAACGGGTTCACTTCAATGAGCTCATTATCATCCATGACATTGCGGATGTACGAGATGGCGAACAGCGGCTCAATTCCAGACGAACATCCGGCGATGATGCTGATGGTGCCAGTCGGTGCGATGGTATTGGTCGTTGAATTACGCATCTTCGGCGCACCCGGTTTGTCGAAAATACTCCCTTCAAAATTCGGAAACTGTCCGCGGTCCTGCGCCAAATCCTGAGACATTATCTTTGATTCATCGGCAATAAATTTCATTATTTTCTCGCCTAATTCCACCGCTTCCCGGCTGTCATACGGTACGCCCAGCATGATCAATACATCGGCCCATCCCATCAGGCCAAGGCCAATCTTCCTGTTGTCATGCACCATATTGGTAATCTGCGGCAGCGGATAGTGGCTCATATCAATGACATTATCCAGAAAATGAATGGCCGTGCGTATGGTCGTGCGCATCTTGTCCCAATCAATCTCCACAGTTTCACCGACTGAAAAATCACCTTTGACCATCTTGGCCAAATTCAATGAACCGAGATTGCATGCCTCAAATGGCAGTAATGGCTGCTCGCCACATGGATTCGTGGCTTCCATTTCGCCGACTTTGGGCGTGGGATTATCGTGGTTAATCCGGTCGATAAAAACAATGCCCGGATCCCCATTTTTCCAGGCCAACGTGACAATCAGGTCAAATACCTTGCGTGCATTCAACCGGTCCACGACCGTCTTGTCCTTGGGGTTCAACAGGTCGTAGTCAGTGTTCTGTTCGACGGCTTTCATAAAATCTTCAGTCACGGCTACGGAAATGTTAAAATTATTCAAACGGTCATTATTCTCCTTGGCGGTAATGAATTCTAAAATATCCGGATGGTCGACCCGCAAAATACCCATATTCGCCCCTCGACGGGTGCCACCCTGTTTAATGGTCTCAGTCGCCGCATCAAACACGGTCATGAACGATACCGGTCCTGAGGCCACGCCTTTCGTTGACATGACGCGGTCGTTTTTTGGGCGGAGCCGCGAAAACGAAAATCCGGTTCCACCGCCTGTTTTATGCACCAAAGCGGTCCATTTCACCGCATCAAAAATCTCCTCCATGGAATCACCGACCGGCAACACGAAACAGGCCGCCAGCTGCTGAAGTTCCTTGCCCGCATTCATCAATGTCGGGGAATTCGGGACAAACTCCAGCCGAGAAAGGACCTGATAAAATTCATCCTCAGTTTTTACCAAATCAATTTTCTGGTTCAAAAGCGAATCATACCGGGCGTCAGCTTGGGCGATATTGGCGGCTACGCGGCGGAACATCTGAGGCGGTGTTTCAATGACCTTGCCGTTTGGATCCTTGCGCAGATACCGCTTGGAGAGCACGCGCAATGAATTCACAGACAGATTCGTATCCAGTTCAGGTAGGCCCAAATACGATCCCTTGGCGGCGCGGATCTTCTGGTGCTCTTTTCGATATAAAATATAAGCTTTCGCTAATTGGATTTGTTTTTCCTTGATCAGGACTTCTTCAACAATATCCTGAATCTGCTCGACTGTCGGGACCGTTGTGCTGTCGTACTTTTTCTCGAGGACGCCGACCACCTTTTTGCATAGCTTCTCGGCCAGCTTCTGGTCCTCCTGCTGGATGGATACCGTCGCTTTGTAAATTGCGTTTGTGATCTTTTCCAAGTCAAACTCCACGACGACGCCCGAACGTTTACGTATCTTGTTTATTTTTACCATACTATTATCAATTAGTATTTATTTTCTTTTCGTTCTCCGATTGCTGATCAGCTTACGGAGCTCATGTTGGAATGTTTGCGCGTCCTTGAACGACCGATAGACCGAGGCGAAACGGATATACGCAACCTCATCCTTCTTTTTCAGGTGCTTCATGATTATTTCACCGATCTGGCTGCTTTTGATCTCCTCTCGGCCGACCATCTGGATGTCTCGTTCGACTTGGCTTACTAGCCGCTTGAATTCGTCCTGGGTAATAGGACGCTTTTCGAATGATTTTTTTAAACCGGACTCTAGCTTGTCTTTGGCATACGGCTCCCGATGCCCATCACGCTTGATGACGGTAACATTCAGTATTTCCGCTTCCTCATAGGTAGAGAAACGAAAGCCGCAGCGCAGGCACCGGCGGCGTCGCCGAATGGCCATGGCGTCATTAACCAGGCGGGAATCACTTACTTTAGTGTCCGCATAATGGCAAGCTGGGCATTTCATAATATCAACATGTAGTACGTCCGATTAACAGTATACTACTAAATATGGATACGGTCAAATAGGCTAAATTAGCTGAAAATGCTAATTCTGTGGATAACTAGCATCATATTTCAATACATGAGACTCCTGGCGCAATTTTTCGCAGCCAAAACATGGCCGCGGAAAACAATTTTGGTTGTACTTTTTGTGTTACTGCACGATACCAGCGAAATGTATCGCCTACTACATCATTTTCTTGCGGATAAAAGCCGGTATCTCCAAATCATCCTCTTCTGAAATTGTCGGTTCTTTCTTTGGCAACGACGGAACCGGCGGTGGAGTATATGCGGGTCTTTGTTCCGGCACTGATTTTATTTTATTGGACGAAAATATCGTTTTTGGCTCCTCACGCTCCACCATGCCGCCAAAACTGATCGGTTTTATCTTTTTCAGGGACTTTTGCTTCCCCCCAAATCCAGTGGCAATGACGGTAATCTTTATTTGGTCCTTCATCGCTTCATCGATCACAGCACCAAATATGACACGGGCATTCGGGTCGCCGGACGCAGTAATGATCCGTGCCGCCTCATTGACTTCATACATACCCAGATCAGGTCCGCCGGTTACAGTGAACAAGATACCCTTAGCCCCTTCTATGGACAACTCAAGCAGCGGACTGTCAACTGCGGCTTTGGCCGCGTCGATGGCCCGATTTTCACCGGACCCCTGCCCGATTCCCATCAATGCCGAGCCGGCGCTTTCCATGATGGAACGCACATCGGCAAAATCAACGTTGATTAGTCCGGGAACGGTAATCAGGTCTGAAATCCCCTGCACACCCTGGCGTAACACTTCATCAACTGTCCCAAACGCATCAAGCAATGAGGTCTTTTTATCGATGATCTGAAGAATGCGGTCATTCGGGATGGTAATGATCGTATCGACTTTTTCCGTCAATTCCGCCAAGCCAGCTTCAGCGATGCTTTTCCGCTGTGCCCCCTCAAATGAGAACGGTTTTGTCACGACAGCGACCGTCAAAGCCCCGACATCCTTGGCAATATCCGCAATCAGAGGCGAGGCGCCAGTCCCCGTTCCGCCGCCCATGCCGCATGTGATGAAAATCATATCCGAACCTTTCAGCAGGTCATGAATCCCGTCCTGGTCCTCCTCTGCAGCCTTCCTCCCGATCTCAGAATCCATGCCAGCCCCCAAACCGCGCGTCGTGGTCTTGCCGATATGGAGCTTATGGGGGGCTTTTGAATGGTGCAGGGCCTGCGCATCAGTATTGATGGCAATAAACTCGACACCACGTATCTTGGTGCTGATCATGCGGTCTATCGCCGCACCGCCGGAACCGCCTACGCCAACGACTTTTATCTTGGCAAACGTCTCAATGTCAGGTTTAATTTCCATAGTATTCCGATTAGAATTGTAATTTTTCATTATATATACCCCCTCCCAACGTTACGGCATTAATGATTTAAACCATTGCTTCATTTTTGACGTCACTTCCTTGGCAGATGAGAAATTCGGCAATTTAAACCCGCGGCCACTGCTGTCTTTGTCCGATAAACCGGCGCCCCAATAGAGGAGCCCGATCGCCGTGGAGTAATTTACGTCATTAACTTTATCAACGGCCGTCGAAGCCAAATCCAGTGGATATCCGAGCGAGGCAGGCAGTTTGAATTCCCGTTTCGCCACCTCGATCAATCCGGGCAGCTTGGCGCCACCGCCTGTAATAATAACTCCGGCCGGCAGTAATCCGGCCCGATCGATTTTCTGCAACTCCTTATCGGCCATTTTGAAAATTTCCTCAGTCCGGGCTTCGATAATCTCCGCAATATGGCGCCGTGATACCACGCCTTCTTCGCGTGAATCAATTTCTCCGAGGTTAATCTCCTCACGTTTATTTATTTCGTCGGGGACAGCGTTGCCATATTCAATTTTAATCTTTTCAGCCAAATCTATCGATGTTCGCAAACCGATGGCGATGTCATTCGTCACATGACTAGACCCGACCGGCAAAATTGCCGTATGCAACACATCGCCTTCCTCAAAAACCAGCAGACTGGTTGTTGATCCGCCGATATTCAACAGCGCTACACCCAAATCACGCTGCTTTTTTGTCAGGACGGACTCGGCAGAGGCCAAAACACCGAGGACAAGATCATTGATATCGATACCAGTACGGTAAATGCATTTAGTAATGTTTTTTACTTGAGAAGACAGCCCCTGGATTATCTGGGCGTCAACCTCTAGCCGAATTCCGGTCATACCGACCGGGTCCTTGATCCCTTTTTGGTTATCAACCGTAAAGCTCCTCGGGATGACATGGAGAATCTCATAATTTGGCGGTGTCGCAACTGCCTGCGCCGCTTCAATTACCCGCTCAACATCCTCCTCACGGATCTCACCGTCGGATTTTGATACCGCGATGACCCCATGGCTTTCCTGGGCAGTAATATGGCTGCCATTGATGCCCACATAGGCGTGTTCAACTGGAATACCGGTCATACGCTCAACCTTTTCAAGGGTCGCCGAGATGGAGGAGACGGCGTCTTCGATACTGGTAATCGCACCTTTGCTCACCCCTTCAGCCGGATGCTCTGCAGCACCCAACACATGAATTTTATTGTCATGCGGATTGACCTGCCCGACCACGATACGGATGGTAGTAGAGCCAATATCAAGACCAGTTATGATTTCTTCTTTAGCCATATATTTTTTTAACGGAATCCCTATGCGCACTCCAGTTAACCGTCTGTCTGAGCAGCCGTAGAGTGCGGTTCATTTACCCATATTATAAAGGATTTATATGTAATATGCAAAAGGTCCATTAACACGCGTATTTTTACCAATTTTGGCCTGGTTCTGGAACACTACCAGGAAACAAAATAAGGCACAAAAATAAGCAAACCGATAACAACCGCCCCGATCGAGGCTACCAGAACTGCGGCAGCCATCACATCCTTGATCACCTCAACATACATATGTATCCGGGGGCTGAGGATGTCGGCGACTTTCTCAAAAATCGTATTGATCAGTTCCAAAGCCAGAACAAACATCATAATCATAAGCAAAATTATCGCCTGCCAAAGCGCTACCTCAAAATAGATCATGAAAATGATGACGATCAGGCTGGCCAGGAGGTGCAGGCGGATGTTCTGTTCATTTTTCAGGGCATACCAAAAGCCACGGCCGGCATAACGGAAGCTTTTAATGAGTTTGCGAAAATCAATTAGCGGCATACGGAAAAATTACAGTAAATTAGTTGTTCGACAGATACGCGCGCAAAATGCGTTTTTCTAGGCGTTGCATTTTTACCGCAGCCGCATTTCTTATATGGTCATGACCAATCAAATGGAGCCACCCATGAATAAGCAAAATAATAACTTCTTCCCTGAATGAATGGAGTAATCGTTTTGCCTGCCGCCTCGTATATGGTACCGCAATGACGATTTCACCTACATACCCGGTGGAAATCATTTCGGCTTTCTTCACGTCCAATTCTGAAAACGAAAGTACATCAGTGGGACGATCAATGTGCCGGTACTGGCGGTTTAAGCGACGACTGACCGCATCGCTGACAAAAGCGACCGACACCTCAGCATGGCGATACTGAGGATCCTCTTTGGCGGCCACTGCCATGACACGTTTCACCAGCTTCTCATGGACGCCCGACGCATAAAGTTGGTTAACCAGGACCCGCATTAGAGCCGATTGGTTGCGGAATTCAAATTGCTGTTTGTATTTGATGTATTGGTGTTATGGTTCGCGTTGATATTGGTATTGGTATTTGTGTTCGTATTCCGATTTGTATTTATGTTGGTTGCCGTATTGGTATTCACCGGCACTACCCCGATCCTGAAACTGCGGTACATCGCCTGAAATACCGTTTTGTAATTTGCCTGAGCCAGAATATTAATGTTGTAATTAATAAGGTACACTCTGCTCCCGCTGACGAAATATGCCGTGAGTCCATCAACGCTCAAAACTCCGGACAAAGTTTTATCCCAATTTGTAACACTCATAATTTTTGACGAGTCGATACCAGGCGACTGGGTGAGGTACCAGTCACGTGCGGATAGCCCGGCGGGGTTCTCCTGCACGCTCACCTCGACAAACTCGCCGCTGGCCGTGAACATTTTCCCGCGGGTATTCTGTGGATCGTCTGATAACGCCCAACTCGCAGGGTACAGTGTCGAATACCCGTATACACTGTCATAATACGTTTTTATGGCCGCATTTGCCTCGATTTTACCCGTCCCAGCCGGATTGTATCCCCCGCCGACCTCCAGGCCATCAGAATAACTGTCCCCATCCGTATCGGCTTTATTCGGGTTGGTGCTAAAAATCGTTTCCTCTACGTCAGTCAAACCGTCACTGTCGCTGTCCTGGCTGGACACCACTGGAGTTATATTGGTATTTACCGACGTATTTGTGTTATTCACATTAAAAACTGGGAATAAATTCGTATTGCCGGACATGTTCGCATTACTGTTCCCGTTGGTGTTTTTATTCGTATTGCCGGACATGTTCGCATTACTGTTCCCGTTGGTGTTTTTATTCGTATTCGAATTAGCATTCTGGTTTCCGGCGATATTGCTGTTTGCGTTTTGGTTCGTGACAACGATATTTTGATTAGCATTCGTATTAGCTGATGGACCGAATTTTTTATAGGCAAAATAACCGGCCACCCCCAGAATCAGTACCACCACAATAATGATCAGCCACAAAAACAATCGGGAGCCGCCACCCGACGAACCGTGATCGTCAATGTGAAACTTGGCCGGCATCGTGTACATCTTTACCGGTTTATTGGACATTTGGGAATTGGCAGTTGGAAGTGGCGGTGTTTCAAATGGCATAGATAGAAATCCTTATTGGTTCGTATTAGATAGCGTGTTTGTTAAATCATACAATTTCCCGGGGCCGACAGGACTGTACCCATTCTGGACTTCGACACCGTCATCCTTGGCGTCTCCGTCCGTATCTTTTTTCAACGGATCTGATTTATATACCTTTACTTCTTCCCGGTCAAAAAGTCCGTCGCCGTCAGAGTCAGCTTTCTGCACATCAGTACTGAGAGATTTTTCCTCTGTATCAGCTAGACCGTCGCCGTCAGTATCAATCAAAGCAGAATTTACCGCGGAAATATTTACCACAACCGGTACGGCATCACTATTAACCCCCTGAACCGAATTAGTATTAGTCGTTACCGTATTCGTAGTTTCTTTTGTAAACAATCCGCTCCGCCATGCAGCCATCGCGCCAGCCGCACACAGTACGACTAACAGCGCTACCCCGGCAATCATGAACCGGCGATTTCCAAAAAACATGCCCCCCGAAGTGCCCGAAACCGCGCCATCCTCCCGCGCGACTGATAGGGGCACCACTGGCGATTTAAGTACCGCCGGCCGAACAGCCCGCTTCTTACCCGACGCCGTAACTGCCTTTTTAGCTGCAGCACGGTCTGTTTCCTCAAAAATATCTTCAACATTTTGTTTCTGGTTTTTCGCCATACAACTATTATAATGCTGGTGAAGAGGTATCCTGCGCGATGTCAATCTGACACGAACAGTTCTGGCCAGTCACTGTCGTCACATTAATCGTTGTAATTGCGCTCGTGGTCGAAGACGTCGCATCATACGCAACTGCATACAACCCTTTCGGCGTTGTCGAAATGATATCCGTACATACTTCATGCGTTCCTGTGGGGCAATCAAGTGCCGACAATTCAACTGCCCGGGCGGTTTTCACGAACGGTAGCCGCAGGCCAGACTTCACCATGGCATATGACTTAATCGGGCTTTGAAGGAAAGTCACCTGACTGACATTGAGAGTACCGGTGAATGTTACAGCTGGCGTTGAGGCGACCGTAGAAGCGAGAGGTCCGCCCCCACCGCTGCTAAATAGATCAACTTTTGTAAGCGCAACATCGTCGGTGGCAGAGATGCTGTAACTCAATGTGCCGGTGCTGGTATAGTATGCGCCATTTGTGGGCTGGTTGATGGTCACCGTCGGGGCGCTTGGTGGTACAGTGACGTTGACTGTCCGTGTCGCCGTAGTAGTCAGTGATGCGCCATTGTAGGCGATTGCTTTCAAGGTATGACTACCATTGGTGAGCGACCCCACGTTCAACACCCACGTATAATTATGGCTTCCTAACGGCTGGTCATAAATCTGGGTATCGCGCGGCATTGATTCCAAATCAAGGTAAAATTCTACTTTTATGATGGCGCTTTCGGGATCCGTCGCATTTGCCACCACAGAATAACTGGCCGTCGACAGCACAGTCCCATCAGTCGCCGGAGCAGTTATGGAAACCTCCGGTGCAGTTGTATCAGGCGTGGTATTGCTCACCGTAACAGTCACTGCCGTAGAGGTAGTCGAATTCCCTGCCGCATCCCTGGCGACCGCAGTGAGTGCGTGTGACCCAGATGCGGTTGCGGTCGTATCCCAGCTAACAGAATATGGCGCTGAAGCATCTTCCGCTCCAAGGTTTAAATTATCGATCTTGAATTGCACTCCGCTCACACCGACAGTGTCAGCCGCAGTTGCATTTATTGAAGTAGTCCCAGTGACGCTTGCGCCGTTAGTCGGTACGGTGATTGAAACGGTAGGGGCAGTGGTATCGGAAGTAGTCGTATTGATATTAAAGTTGGCATTACTATTGCCCGTCCCGACTGTAATAGTCGCGGCCGCAGTTGATACAGTCGGATGACCCAGGGCATCTGCCAGTTGAATATCCACCAGATAGAGCCCATTCCCATTAGCTCCGGTATTCCACGTGTTGGCATATACATCATCGCCCGCGGTACCGTCGCTGTGCTTACCGTCATCATACAGCTGTATGATGGCGATAGTCCCTCCGTTATCGCGCCGGATATTTGCCGTGGCCACACTGATGCCCGAAACGTCAGTGGTTTTTACTGAAATGACCACTGACCCCCCCAGTGCCACTGACGCAGGAGTGGCTGTCGTGCTTTCCAATGTCGGACCGGCTGTGGCGCCTGCGGTATTGCTGTATACTTCCCCGCTGGGCGTATTGGCCGCGCGGACAAATGTGATCCCCGCGACAGCAAATATTCCCGCCGCAAAAAGAATTATTAATAATTGTGAAATCTTTTTCATAATCATGTATGGTTACGTATTAATTATTATAAATTTAATCTACCTACAGGCATTCGCATCTTGGCATGGATCGGCGCCCCTGGTAATTGCTTCAACAATACGCTGAATGGCAGGAATCGGTCCTGTCGTCCCCCATGATGAGATATACCTATGAATTCCGATCGGCAAACTCGCACCAGCATATAACGTCGTACCATCTGCATATAATGAATACACAGCCTGTTTTCCGGCAATTGTGGTAGATAGCCACGTATTCCCGTTATCATTTGAACGGTATACGATGCCATTTGGAGTAGACCCGACAAATATCGCAGTCCCAAATCTTGCAATACTTAAATATGAATTTGCCCCACCGCTTGGATTACGGTCAGTCCACGTTGCCCCATTATTATTAGTGTAATGGACTAGGCCTAACGCTCCACTGGTCACAACATACAGAGTGCTATTTGCTTCATTATAATACATATCATTAATGGCCGATTCCGTAGCGGCAAACCTCCCTATATTCGTCCAGGTTACCCCGTCATCAGTTGATCGGAAAACTGCAGGCCCAGTTGCCGAGCCGGACGTACCGGCATACAAAGCACTCGGCGTGGCAATTAAACTCTCGATCCGCGGATCCGTCACAGAACCCGTCAAAGTCCATGTATTTCCCGCACTGAGCGTTGAATACACCGCGCCTCCACCGCCTGCCGCAAAAACTTTTCCGCTCTTATAAGCCAATGGCGATATGGATATATTAAAAGCCGCGCTCCTGCTCCAGGACTCAGTTCCGCCGTCGCACGTCCTCCAAACATAACCCCGAATTGGACTGTATGCGTTGCCTGATACATACAGACAGGCACCGACAGGCTGGATATCTTCCAAATTTGTCTGTCCAGCGGGCTGATTTGTGGTCAGTACCCACGAAATTGCATTATTTATGGATTTATACACGACCGCTGCCATGGAAGTCGTGTTATTTCTGGCAGTAGCGAATAACGCTGTCGGACCGCTGTACGGAGGATTGACAGTGAGCCGAAGTGTTTGTGTATCTGATAGGCCGGTGGAGTCCGTCGAGGTAAGCGTGATATTATACGTCCCAGCCGTGGTCGGTGTGCCGGTAATACGGCTGCCGCTGAAACTGAGGCCGGCTGGTAGTGGTGCCGCAGTGAATGTGATCGGCGGCGTGCCACCCGAAGTGATAATCTGGTAGGAATAATAATCACCGACAGACGCGATGCCAGTCAACATACTGATAATCAAAGGGACATTGGCCGAGCATTCCAAAGGACATAAATCATTGGACTCTGGCGGAGCGTCGCAGGTCCCGTTGGCATTGCAGATCGGCCGTCCGGGGATATTCTCCAGCTCAGAGGCATTCATCTGGACATCTCGTGCCTGGATATCCACCCACATCACCGTTTCCTGGTTTGATGTCCATGTCCCGCTGTATCGTCCGGATATATTATCGCCGGAAATCCTGCCGAGCGGGATGGAAATGCGCGGAACTAAATCTGTTTCATCGGGATTTTGGACGAGTGCGACTGGAGGTGAGCTCGTATCGTCGACGCCGTCAGTGTCGCTGATGTCGGCATAAAAAGTGAACACTGTCCCGACTGCGCCTGTTTCTGGAGTCATAAAGGCATTTTCAATAGTCGGGCCGCCGGGACCGCGGACATTATAATTACGTTCAATACTGGTACTGCGGTTACCTCGCGCATCAAGCGCGTCCACCTGGAACGAATGCCAGCCGTCTGAAATCGCCCGGGTATCCACGACCCACTCTGTCGGCTGGCCTGCCAGGGCTGTCTTACGCAACACATGATCCAGGTAAAAATTTACCCGATTTATTCCATAATTATCCGTCGCCGTCACCCGGAGGGTAATGGACTGGTCAACAGAAGTCCCCTCATTGGGCGTCGGCGGAGCATCAAACACGACAGTCGGTGCCTGATCGTCGTCCTGAGCTACATCCACCGGTAAAAATATCGTCGAAGTGGTCACATTACTGGCATCATCAAAGGCATAGGTCGAAACCTGGTGTCCTGCACAGGTCAATCCCGGACTTAACAGCTGGCATTCGCTGGTCTCATTACATTGGGTCCCGCGCCCATTTGTGACCACGCATCGATCGCCCGACTGCGGACAATCACTGTCGCTGATACACGCCTGGCCACCGAGTTGGCACTGGCTGGCGCAGACCCCCCTGGACAGGCCGGCCGTACTCCAATTCCAGTCCCAGACGAATGCACACACGCCCGGCGCGCAGGTAGAATTGTCCGTACATAATGCGTTTGGCGCTACACTACAGTTGCCTTGGGCCCGACGGATACCGTCGCTTTTAAATAGCCCATCCACGTAAAACTTCACCTGGTTGACCTGCTTATTGTCCGACGCCACTACCGGCACAGCCACTGTACCGCTCCGCAGACAGATCAGATTATCCGCTGGGGCATAACTGTCTTGGCACACCGCGGCAGTATTCGATTGGTCACAGCTAACGTCAAAATTACAACGGGCACCATCAGGGCAGGTATGAACATAATCACATGCCACATCCGGATCGGCCGGATCTTCTTTCTGACACAACCCCTCGCCGCACCGGCCTTCAATATTATTGAAACTTACCTGTGGAGGAGTGGGATCAAGGTTATCGACATTTATCAGGATGGACGTGGTCCCTGTGCGGCCGCCGCTGTCCCTGGCGATCGCAGAAATGGTGTATTGGCCATTGGCGACACGGGTGGAATCCCACGGCGGCGAATACGAACAACTCAGGGTCGTGCTGGCATTGCCGGAGCACGAATAGCTGTCCCCATTTGAGATATTAATCGTCACGTTATCGACCTGCCGGTTATCCGTAGCCAGGGCATTGATCTGCACTCCATAGCTGGTCGACGAACGGACACGCAATATCCTGTTACCGCTGTCTGTGATATACAAATAATTTCCGGATATGGCCACATCTTCCGGAGCAACAATATTTTCCAGATCCTGCGGTCCGGCATTATTTCCGAAAATAAAGATTTTCCTGGAAAGGTTGGTATCAAGAGCGGAAATGACATTCCCGGCGTTTTCCGTCACATACACCGTCGATCCGTCAACATGTATCCCGTCAGGGACGTTTAATTGGTTGGGACCATTGCCGTTTATGCCGGTGCCAAAAACGGCGCCAGGCACCAGATTTAGGTTGGAGTCCAATTTGAACACCTGGCCGGTGTTCCGTTTGCTGACATACACGTTACCGGCGCTGTCTGTATCGATTCCGTTCACGCCGTCACTCCCAAAATCATAGTGATGCTCGATGGTATTTGTCACCGGATCGAAAATAACGACTGTCTGGAAATAAATAATTGCTGCAATTTTCCCGTCCGGGCGTCCGACGGAATGAGTTACGCCAAACTGCGGCAACGCCCCGCCGGTTTCATCCACAGCCCCGAGGTTATAGACCGCCTTTGGCGCCTGGAGAGGCGTCATGCTCGGATCAAACCTCAAAACCCGCCGGGTGCCCACAGGTGCCGGAGTATACGTTACCAACAGGTCGCCGTTTGAGTGATCCAGGCCGACATGCCATGCTATCTGTGAAGAGGGCGATAATCCCAACGCATCAAAATCAAAAGTTCCTAAATCCACGCAACTATCCAGATTGCTGTTGCACCGGCGGAGATGCGCCGGATCTTCCCAATAGGTCACATAATAAATATATCCATTGTTAGAAGCCTCAAGGCTATGAATGCCCGCAGTATCCACAGCCTTGTCCGGCAAAAACGATATGGTACGGTTGGAAACGGTATCCCCGTCTTTTGGCGATGTAATGGTGACAAACGGATTGGTTGTATCCGGCTGGCCGCTATTGTCGATGCGAACCGCATATTCCTTGTCCGTCTGATTATCCGCATTATCAAACGCCCGGACCCGGACCGTATGGGCGCCGTCGGAGAACCTAGTTGTATTGAAATCCCAGCTCCAGATGGCGCTGTCCGTATCAGTAAACGTACGGATACCGTCAACATAATACTCTACCCGGTTTACGCCTGACCCAACGTCTGTCACCGTCGCATTCAGGACACGGGTTCCGCTCACCGCGGTTACGGCATTCTCAACCAGCAAATCGACATCCCCGATGACCGGGCCGACATGGTCAGCAGCTGAACCAGTGACATTATATTCATAGTTAAAACACGGACACTGCGCTTCAGTCATACCGACACATTTATCTACTACCGGATCGGCGACCAGATACCACTCCCAATTACCCTCTGCATTAACCAATAAATGAACATTTTCCAAATGAGCAAGCAGACTGGCCCGGCTGCCCGTGGCATTGCCCAAATATTGGTAGACAAACGAACCGCCCGGACACTGGTATGTTTTTAGCGTTTCATTCCAGCAGGTATTCTGGTCATAGCCCGTGCCGCACAATGTCGGCGGATCCTCCACGATAAACTTATCGTACGGATCGCCCGGCAAATTGCCGCCGAGTGCCGCCCCAAGCGTCTCCTGCCAGGACGGCCATTTGGACGTGGAAAGCATCTTGACGTATGATCCGCCCTCAAGTTTCGGGAAGTAACCATTATCGGTGCGGTAGATCATCAGTTTCTCGTAGATGGACGACAGGTCATTGATCCGCCGCATATCGCGCTGGACCTGCTCCTTTTCGGTCTGTGTGATGTTGATGCTGAATTCCCAATTCTCAATCATCCGGTTGTAGATGCTGACTGTTTCGTCAGACGCGCCCTCGTTATATGAAATCAAATATATATTCGGATACAGCCGGCCGAGATTGCCTGGATTCCAGGCGGCGACATACACGCTCCGTCCGGCCCGTACTGCGGCGTACCCATCCACTGTCAGATCCTGGGGTTGTGGCGCAGCCGGTCCAAACTGGCCATAGTACCAATCGTGGGGCGACTGGTTGCTTTCGTTCTCGTAGACCCGGATGCCGATAGCGTCGTCCGTATCCGCACGGGTGAAGAAAAATTCCCTGATCAGCTCGTTTTTCTTGTTGCCGAATTGATAGCTCCCCGCTTTGACAATCACGTCGCCAGTCGGCGCCAGTGATGGCAAGGCGCCGGGATCACGGCAGTACGAGATAGAAAAATTCGTGACAGTATCAGTATATGGGAACGTGTCTGCCGGCACAGAGAAGGGGTTCGGCCACGGGTGTTCGCACACATTGACCGTCACTCGAGCAGAAGATGTTTTTGTACCGGTGAAGAATTCCGGATCAAATGAGGCATTGACCGTCGTCCGGCCGTTCTTGTTCTGGGCCGTCAGCCATCTGGAAAAATCCCCCAATGGAGTCAGTTGGGCGATCGACGTATCGCCAATTGAAAAAGTAGCCGTCGAATTGACGGGATTATTATTTTTATCATATGGTATCGCCTCCACTATATGTTGGTTGCCATTAACAGCACCCAAGTCGTCACTGCAATCTGTCGGTGCGGTACACGTAAATATATCAGGTGGGTTATAAAATGGGGTATCAGCATTTACGAAAGTCCAGATAACGTGGTCAATCTGACAGATGGACGCCAACGGATCCACATCCCATTCAAATAACCGCCAGTTGTCCACAATGTTTGTCCAGGTGATGCCCCGCTCACTTTTTATAATATCGGTGCGCAAATTAATATCTATCGCCGTGCCAACATGCAGGGCCACAGTCGGCGAAACAATGAATCCGTTGATGATTTTCTTAACTGTAAACGCAACTGGCGCAAGGTTTTCGGTCAGGGTGACAGAGTCACCAACGACGACCGAAGTCATGTCAATATCCTGGTCAAACTTGATGATAAACGAGTTATTCAAACAGATGAGCGGCGAGTCCGGCGGAACCACGTCAGGCTTGATGGAGACAAACTGCGGCCGGGCATAACAACAAGTACTCTTGCCGCACGCGATCGTCCCGGTCCCGTCCTCATCGCACTGGGCATCGCCGGTCGCGGTATCCTCATAATCACACCCGCAATATAATCCCCGATTGCCGCTGACGCATGCTCCCTGATCAGCAGTACACTTCAGGCCATTTTTATTGAGCTGTACCAGATTGGTCCCGTCACCGTTGACATCCGTCGTGCAGCAGGTCAGGCAGGGCGAAGATGCTGGTGGCGGATATACCCGACTCATCACAAGAGGATCCCCCTGGCTATCCGGAGCTAAATGCCCGTCAGGATCAATGCATCGATACGAACTCGTACCTGAAACAGTCTTCCCTAGCTGACATAACGTCGCATCACGATGCTCCTGGTCATCCAATTTGCATGGATCGCCTGGCCCACCTGAACTGCAGGCAGCGTTATCAGCCTGGCATTCGTGATCCAGGCAGCAGCCGGAACTGCATTCTCCGGGGTTATCGCAATAAATTCCGATATTAATGCCATTGGACGGGCAATACGCCCCAGTGCCATCGCCGACAGAAATCCTGGCCGGACCGGGGTCAGTGTTAACGGGGAGCGTTGCGTCAGAAAATGTTGTCCCGTCAGCGCTGGCAGTACCGTCCGGGGAATCAATATAACCCGCGCCCTGCGTAAACTCGGCTTTTACCGGTAGCGCGTCGTGTGTAGTCAGGTTGAACCCCATGAAATCCACCGGGCTGCCGATTCTTTGCACTAACGGAGTAATTGAACACAAACCCGGTACGGCGATATTATTGCATGTGTCATTGATATCAAAAGTGATATTTTGGTGGCTGTCATCAATATTGCTCAGCCCGGCCGCAGTTCGGACTTCCACAGAATTCGTTCCCAGGCCGACAGTTTCAGGAATGGTAGTGATGATCTGACTGTCCTTCCATGGAGCCGCGCAGAGGAACAACCCTTCATTCGCCACATCGAACAATACCTTGCTTGTGCCGGCCACATAACTCCCGAAATAGCACCCGTTAATGGTAATAGTCTGGCCGCGCGGACCGCCGGGGACAGGAGGAGGACTGATACTGTTGATCACCGGCGTGCACCGGTTTATAGTTAAATCGCACACACTGCCGACGCACTGCCCCTCTTTCGCACAATCAAAACCAACATCGCAATAATCCAGAATCACACTCAGTTTGGCCTGGCCGGTCTTCCCTGCCGTATCAGCCTGTATATATGTATAGCCCGGCGCGACGTCAGAAACGGCTGTCGCGGTTGCTTGGTACGGCGGCTGGGGAGGTGCTGACGCGACAGTCGCTATGGCCAAGACAGTAGATACCCAATTCCAGCTATAACTGGCCGGATTCATAAAAGTACAGTTAGGACCGAGCGGTACCGAGCTGTAATCCTGGGTGGCGCCGATAGTGGTCAGAATCCTATTTGACGGTGTCACCAGGACACGGCTAACTGGACAGGCGTCCGTACCTGTCTGCGTCTTCACAGTCCACGCATAATCATTCACCATCTTCACATTCGTGATACTGCGGACTTCCTTGCTGATAGTCACTCTATAATAGTGGTCTGGGGTCAGGTCTGCTGTCGGTATCATCCGGAAACTCGTCTTCCCTGCATCATCGGAGGCAGAAAAATTTACATCTGGTGGGGTGATATCAACCGGTACCGGGTTCGTGCAGGTACTATCATTGGCGCAGTCATACAGGCCAATAGTGCTGCTATCCAATGTCGCGTGGTTCATCAACGTGGTAAATGTCGCGCCGAATACCGCATTCAGGCAGACATTTGTCGTGCCCTTATACGGGTTTGGCGACGGGATGGTGTCAGGCAAGCACGCGCCACCGTCACAGTCAGTAGGATCATTGCAACTATCACCGGCATTGGCCGAGGCTGCATCGCATGTGAAACTGCAGGCTGTAGTTTCATATACTTTCGGCACACCGCCGCACGGTACTTCAAAAGGCAGGGCATTGCTCCCCCCGTTCACGTTTCGGGCACTAACCTTATATGGGTTCTCGGCATTATCAAGATCGGGCGTTGTCACTGTGATCTGGCCATCTGTCCAGTTCGCAAGTGGCGGCACTACTGAAACTGGAAGATCAAGTCCCAGAACAAAATTCACGCTACGGTCAGCGGGCGGGTCGAATGTCTCGCCAGTCAATGTCAGCCCCACGCCTTGGACGCCGCATACCGGCTGGACCTGGCACAATCCCGGACCGGCCGCCTCATTGGTATAAACAAATGTAACAATATTGCTTCGTGTCCCGTCTGATTTGACCAACTGAACGCCAACCTGACTGTTTGCTGGGCAATTAGACCACTTCCCTTCTGGTGCTGTGGCGGGATCGCAAACAGTGGCAATGAGTGAGAGGTCAGGCACTTTTACAATTGCCGATGTATTGGTCCAGGTGGCATCACAGGGCGGGTCGGGGGGGGCTGCAGCTAATATTTCATCTCCATTCGACATATCACGGAAAAAAACCTGCCCGGCAATGCAGTCGTCCGGATCAACACAGAATCCGGCATTTGAATCGTTGCGTTTGATTACCGAAACATACTGGCCAATGCCGCCATGCGGCTGGTCATTAAGCCCGGACACTTCGCCGATCTGCGGACTGGTCACGTCGAAATCTGACGCGTTGCTGTCGGTGACACAGCGCCCGCCGGGACAATCCGCCGCTTCATTCAGTTTGGTACATGTCCGATTGTCGTTAACGCCGCCTTCGCATACGCCCGGATCGATCGTGACTTTCACGCCGCCGTCTTTTGCGCCATTGGACGGGATGATGCCGCCGATATTCACCGGTCCACCAGGCACCCTGGTCTGAATAGCGGTCCCGTTCCACGAGACGTTGCAATTCTGGCTTGGCCAGTTCGCAACACTAAAACAATTCCCGCTGTCGAGCACGCCGTTATTGAACGCCACATCGCCGCCAATCCCGAAATTAGTGCCATTAATCTGTATCGCCGGGTCAGCCGGGGTGCTGTACCGTCCAAAACTCGGGACAATATCAACTATCTCGGGAATACATCGCGTATTGGTTGAATCTGTATCAGCGGTAAAATTCCACGGTTCAGTGGGGAAGGTGGGGTTAGTGCTTGCTGGAACTTCGGACAGGAAATTATCCCCTCCAACAGTGCCATCCTCAGTGCCGTTTTCATTGCCGTCCAGGTGGTTCTTGCAGACATCCATAATACCCTTACCTGGATCTTTGTAATCAGGGCTGTTTTGGTCATTGGTGCCGGCAATAAGTTCGACACTGTACTGGTCGCCGGTCGCCATCGGTTCGAAGGGCCTAGTCGTAAACAGCGTGACACCGCTGGAAACGCTGAACGGAGATCGCAACCGCTGGTCAGTGCCCGCACTCGTATTGCGGAATTTTACTGTAGCCAGACAGGTCTCGGGAGCCGGACAGTCACCATCGATCAGGCAGGATATTTTGGCCACCGAACAGTAGCCGGCATGGATCGAGGAGGCGCGCATCTTATTTGAAAACCGTTCCTGGATCGGCGAATTCAGACAAACATTTGTAGCGTTGTCATCCGGATATATTTGCGTGACCGTGGGCGGGTCGGTTAAGTTTGTATTCCCAGTCGTAAAAGTCCAGATACTGGCCTCCGTATCTCGCAACGGCGGGTCGGTTTCCAGCACCGTCTCATTGATCTCGACACGGTAGGTGGTATTGAATAAATAATTTGCGGTTGGGTCAAATTCAAGGATAGATGCGTCAGCCGGCGCCAGACTCCATACCCCAGCGACCCTATCGCCGACACATTGGGACGTCCCGGCATCGCAAACTCCAGAACTGCATTCATTGTCGTTGGCGCATGGGCCACCAGCACCCTGTCTAGCCTCATGGACATAAACCCCGACATTAGGCTCGACAATAGTTGTCGGATCGAAATTACCATTGTATTGTGCCTGGATCATGCTGCAAACCGGAATATTAGATTCATTAAATCCAGGATCAACCCATTTCCGGTGGAAAGTTTCAGTATCTTCACCGAGACAACGCATTGGATTATTTGTCGGGTCGTATACAGAAAATGCCGTACCGGCCGCATTACAGTCATAGCAGCCAAGTTCGTCACCGGGGCCACAAATCGTCACACCGGGACCATTAATTATGTCATTCAACCGGCCGATAATGAAGGTCACGATCGCCCAGGCCAACATGATGATCACCAAACCGATAACCGCATCCCGGAGGATGCGTTTGGCTTTCCTGATCTTTTCCTCATTACCCGCTGCGGTCAGCCAGACAAAACCGCCGTACATGATGATGATAACCGCCACGAGTCCGAGCAGGCCTAGCGCCCACTGGAGAATCTTTATCACCGTAGACTCCAGGTCGGCGGTCCCTAGCCCGAGGGTGCTGCCGACATTCTGGTCGACAGTAACAGCCAGCGACGGCGAAGATGTGAGCCAGAAAGCAGCCACCAGAAAACCGGCGAACACCACCAAGCCCAACAGGGCTCCCAGAAAAAATGTATTTTTATTTGTACGCGCCCTCATGTTGTTACGCGTAAATTTTTTATGTAAGTTTTAGGAAGTACCCAACGTTTCCTTGACGATCTTGCTGACAGTCTGGCCGTCGGACCGGCCGGCCACTTTCACCATGACGGCTTTCATGACCTGGCCAAAATTTTTCTCATGCTCGCCGGTAGCGGCCACGATTTCCTGCACGATCTTCCGAATCTCATCACTGGCCATCTGCTGAGGCAAATACCCCTCAATAATTTTCAATTCCTTATTTTCTTTATCAGCCAATTCCGGCCGGCCACCCGCGACAAACGCCACTGACGCTTCCCGGCGTTGTTTCGCCTGTGCTTGGAGGACCTTTACCACATCCGTTTCCGGCAGCTCCTTAACCCGTTTCGCAATGGCCACATTATGGATGGCGCTCATCAACATACGAAGCGTGGTCACGCTAAATTCGTCATGCTCGCGCATGGCTTTTTTAACAGCTTCCGAAATGTTCGACTCGGTCGACATGTAAAAAATATATTATCTGACCCGAGCTTGCAGCAGTTTTTTTATGGTACCGCGTTTGTTCGGTCGTTTTGGATCAATAAAATCGTCAAGTTTCCCGATCTTACGCAGAAACTCCTTTTTCTCGACGATTAGCTTCCGCCTGGACGCGTCTTCACGCATTTCCAGTTTGGTTTTTTTTGATGTGTAAAAACGGCCGCGTTTAGCCCGCAACAGGACTCCACTCGCTTGCACTTTTTTCGTGAAACGCCTCAATAAGCTTTCTGGCGACTCACCTTCTTTTCTTCTGACTTCTACCACGTGATTATTTCACCTCCCCAATAATGTTGCCTGCCCAGGCAATTTACTGATTAATAATTTCGGGCGTGTATTAGTATATGATACCTAAATAATATGAAAAAATCTAGTCCTAATATAACACATAAAACAGCCTTTTGTCAAAATAGGCTTTGTCAGCATTCCACTGATTGCGGCCAAATATCGTTTTAGCGCTAAGGTTACGTTAAACCTGATAATTTCTTGCCACCTAACATATGAATATGTAAGTGAGGGACCACCTGACCTCCGTCAGGCCCACAGTTCACAACCAATTTATATCCATTTTGTAGACTGTGGATTTTTGCCAGCTCCCTAGCCTGTAACACCATATCGCCTACCAGCTGCTGATGGCGCTTTGCCAACTCATCGACAGACGGAATATGTTCCTTGGTGATGATGAGCAGATGGACCGGCGCCTGCGGCGAGATGTCCTTGATAACGATAAAACCCTCCGACTCATAGATCAACTCAGTCGGAATATCTTTGCGGATAATCTTGCAAAAAATACAATCTGGCATAGACGCCTATATCGATAATTTGGCCGTCCCCTCGTCTGCCGGTTTTGGCGGCTGTTCGGCCATGTGGATATGGTTATGGTTTGTGGCGACTACATTATTTTTTGACAGGCGTTTTTGAATTTCTGAAATTACTTTTTGGAAGTCCACTGTCTCCTGGATACCGTTTTCCATGTCACGAATCAGAATCGTACCGTCAAGCATTTCTTTTTGCCCGAGAATAAGCGCATACTTCACCGCCAGCTTATTTGCCATTTCCATCTGCGGCTTGATGCCGTCTTTTGAAAATGTTTCAGCCACGCGCAAACCGGCCCGCCGCAAATCTTCATACAGTCGCAACGCTTTCTTTCTGGCCGCGTCACCGAGTTGGGCGACAAACACGTCGGGTCCCGCCGGCATACCGACTTTGATATCACGCGCTTTGATCTCATTGATCAGCCGTTCGATCCCGGCAGCAAAACCGATGGCCGCTGTCGGAGCACCGCCGAGCTGTTTGACCAGGATGTCATACCTACCCCCGCCGCATAAGGCACTGGGGTTGACCGGGCTTTCACCCTCAACCACAGGCCAAATTTCAAATGCTGTTCCAGTATAGTAATCCAAGCCGCGTACCAATCGGGAATTGAGGACATACGGAATCTCCAGCCCATCCAGGTGTTCCAATACCTTTACGAAATGCGCATGGCAATTTTCGCACAGGTGGTCGACTGTCTGCGGCGCATCCTGGGCCAGGAGCTGGCAATCAGGCACTTTACAATCAAGCAGGCGCAGCGGATTTTTCTGCAGGCGACGCTTGCAATCCTCGCATAAGGCATTCTTGCGGCTGCGATAATATTCATTCAGGGCTTTTTTATACGACTCGCGGCAGGTCGGGCAACCAACACTGTTCACCTGAAGCGATACCGACAAACCAATCTCGTTAAAAAAACTGTACGCCAGCATCATCAGCTGGGCATCAATGACGGGATGGCCGTCCCCCAGCACTTCAAAACCGAACTGATGGAACTGGCGGTAACGGCCAGCCTGGGGCCGGTCGTACCGGAAAAACGGGCCGATATAATACATCTTGACCGGCTGCGGCCGATTCAGCATCCCGTGCTCAATATACGCCCGGACGACACCGGCCGTGCCCTCCGGCCGGAGCGATACGGAATCATTGCTCTTATCCATGAAAGAATACATTTCCTTCTCTACTACATCCGTTTCCTGGCCGATCGAGCGGACAAACAACGACGTTTCCTCCAGAACCGGGGTATCAATCCGTGCAAACCCGTACGTCTGTGCGAGCTGGTCAGTCCGCTGCCGGATAAAATCCCAAAAACGCTGCTCTTCTGGAAGGATATCTTTCATCCCACGCAGGAGCTGAGGTAGCTTCTTTGGCTTGTCGGACGCTTTTTTATTCATAGTATTATTATATAGATAAATTGTATATGGGACTGACGAAATGCTGGAATTCAGAAAACGGATAGACCCGCAGCCAGGCCCGGCCGACGATATCTTTTCTGGGTAACGGCCCAAAGATGCGGGAATCCAGGCTGACCGGACGGTTGTCGCCCATAACGAAATATTGACCATCCGGAATCCGTGTCACTGTTAAATTATTGGTAAGGGTGCCCTCAGCCAAATACGGTTCCGGAAGCACGACGCCATCCGGATATTGCTTATTGATAATAGTAATCTCCCCATTAACGGATTTGATCGTTTCGCCCGGCAGTCCAATAATCCGCTTAATAAAAAATTCACTGGTCCGGTTCGGATTGCGCATCACCAGGACGTCTCCCCGCTGCGGATCAGTGAATCGGTAGGTGATTTCATCGATGATCAGGTATTCATTATCGTGAAAATTCGGCTCCATCGAGGCGCCGCGGACATAAAACGGCTGAAACAAAAAATACCGGACCGGGATGATGATAGCGAGGGCGATCAGGACGATCTTGACCAGTTCAAGAACAAAACTGCGAGGAGAATTGGCAAATGACGGAGGATTCAGCTTAACATCCCTCTGTTCCTGCTTAACCTCTGCTTTGGCTTTCTTATTGTCGATATCGTAGTCGCTTACCGTCAGTCTCATATATTAGGTTTTAGTAGGTTGGTGGGGCAAAATGAGTAAAATCTTCAAACGGCCAGACCCGAAGCCATGCCCGGCCGATAATCTGCTTTTTCGTAATCGTGCCAAAGATGCGGGAATCCAGGCTAACCGGACGGTTGTCGCCCATGACGTAATACATATTCGGACCGAGCGTAGTTGTCACATTGCCGTTTGTCAGGATTCCCTCCCCCAAATACGCTTCATTAAGTTCCGTTTCGGCACCACTCGGGGAAACAATGTACACATGCTGATCTTTGACCTCTACGGTTTCATTGGGCAGGCCAATAATCCGCTTGATCAATGCGTCGCGTTCGCTGGGTATTTTCAGCACCACCACATCTCCACGCTGAGGCTCGGAAAATCGGTACGTAATCTCATCAATCAACAAATACTGAAAATCGGAAAAATTCGGTTCCATCGACGCGCCCTCCACATAATACGGCTGAAAAAGGAAATAACGGACCGGGATGACGATCACCAACGCGATTAGAACGATCTTGACCAGCTCAACGACAAACGCCCGTGGTGATGAAGCGAAACCCGGCTCGACAGCCGCCCGCTTCTCACTTGTCGCTTTCTTATTGCTGATGTCATACTCCCCGACCGATAATCGCATAATGGAAATATCCAATTAGTATATTGAATGGTGGACGATGAAGGAGTTTCCGCCAGATGCGGACCCCGCCCTACTTTAAAATTTTTATTTATCGTGACGGGGGAACCTTCAACTTTTCGGATGTCCCGCTCTATCCGGAGCATTCGGGCGGTACCCGCATCTTCATGCCCACCTCGGCTCTTCACGAAGGAAAGCTGGTTGTTTCGTTCGTGGCCTTGGCCCAACTGAGCTTCTATTGGTGTGGTGGGCGCGATAGGAGTTGAACCTATGACCTCGGCAATGTGAATGCCGCGCTCTAACCAACTGAGCTACGCGCCCAAGGTTTATTAAAACCAACTGCCTGCCCGCCGAAGTGTACCCGCGAAGGCGGGAGCTACTTGTCCTTATCCAGAGATGTTATTTGAAAAAAACCCAATGAATAGGCACATCATACCACAATTTAACACCCAAATCAAGTGGCAGGCCGGAGTAGCTAATATATCAAAAAAACCACTAGGCTATTACTTTATTTAAACCGCAGTTTAAACACCCGCCATAAGCTTTCCCACATAATACGGATACTGAACTTTGACGCCCCTCCTCGCCGTTCCATAAAAGTTATAGGGATCTCGACAATCCTGAATTTATGACGATAGGACCGGTATTTCAGCTCGACCAGAATCACATACCCGATTGCCGCCAGTTGACTAAGACCGATTTGGCCAATAACCTCTTTTCGGAAACAGATATACCCGGTGGTCAAATCTCTGATGGGAACGCCCAGCACTGTCCGCACATACCAATTCCCCAAAGCGCTAATAAACCTGCGCGACCAGTTCCAATTGACAATTTTCCCTCCCGGCACATAGCGCGAGCCGATGACAACATCAGCCGACTGCGCCTTTTGAATAAACTGAGGGATTAATTTTGGGTCATGAGAAAAATCAGCGTCCATGCAAAAAACCAGGTCCGCACCCAGTATGTCGAGTGCATGATGGAACCCCTGGACATACGCCCGGCCGAGTCCCTCCTTCTGTTGGCGATGCAGGACTTTGACCCGGCCATCCTTCCGTGCCAACTCGTCGGCTAACCACCCCGTGCCATCAGGAGAATTATCATCGACAACCAATACCTGCAGATCATCTACGGCCAACGCAAAAATTTCATGGACAATGCCTGGCAGGTTTTCCCGCTCATTGAACGTGGGCAATATAATGACGATTTTTTGACTCATGTGTATAAAATAAACATATCCCAAACCTTCAATTCGTAGCCGACAACGCCGAAGATAGTTCATACTACCACGGTTTTTGACTTAATGCACGACTTTTATTATAATTTGTCCAGTCACTCGGTCCTGAACCCGACATTTTTATAAACGTCTCCTGACCAAAAGAACCCCCTCTCCCATGCCAGATCTCCGCCCAATCGTAAACTCAAACATCGAACGACGTCCGGCTGACGCCCCGGTTAAGGTCGACCCGCATGTCTACAGCAGCGTAAAACCGATTGCTCAGAGCACCCATCTCCTGTGGTGGACGCTTGTTTTGGCTGCCGTAATCGTCCTGATCGGGTTGGCCTTTGGCGTTAAATTCATTTCAGCCATCAACAGCACAAACAGCACCTCCGGAAAAAAAATCAGCTTTTTCCAGCAACTGTCGCATTTGGTATCAAATCCGGAAGAACAGTTGAAGGGTGCCAGTGATGACCGGATAAACATCATCCTGGCCGGCATCGGCGGAGCCGGACACGAAGGGGCATATCTCACCGATACGTTGATTTTAGTCAGCATCAAACCTTCCACAAATGAAATTGCCACCATCTCCATCCCACGCGACCTGGTGGTGGAATTCCCGAAATACGGCTGGCGCAAAATCAACAACGCGCTGGCGTTCGGTACGGAGATGGATTATCCTGGCGGCGGCGAAGCACTTCTGACGAAAGTCGTCGGGGACGTGACCGGCCTGACCATTAATTACTATGCCAGGATAGATTTCGAAGGTTTCCGTAAAGCAATTGATGACCTGGGCGGCATTGACGTCTACATCGATAATACATTCACCGATTCCAATTATCCTGATTATTCCCACGGATACCAGACAGTAAAATTCACCAAAGGCTGGGAACACATGAACGGGGAACGAGCCCTGCAATTCGCCCGGTCCAGGCACGGCTGCTGCGGCGAAGGGTCGGATTTCGCCCGGTCCAAACGCCAGCAAAAAATCCTACTTGCGATGAAAAATAAATTTTTTTCGATAAACTCCGTAGCCAATCCATCCTCGATTATCTCGGTCCTGACTGACATCGGCACCCACAACCAGACGAATATAGAGGTCTGGGAAATGGTACAGTTCGCGAAAATCGCGAAAGACATCAATAAGGACAATATCATCAATATGGTACTGGACAACAGCACACACGGACTCCTCGAGTCTGCCACAGGATCGGACGGAGCCTACATCCTGCAGCCAAAAGACGGCGACTATTCAGCCATCCAATCCATGGCAGCTAACATCTTTTCCACCGGTCAGATCATACACGAACAGGCCAATATCGAAATCCAAAACGGCACTACCCAGACCGGACTGGCCAGTAAAACAGCCGATCGATTGACCGCGCTGAACTATAAAATCGCCAGAACAGCCAACGCCGCGTCCAATGAGCCGGTCACCCAGACGACCATCTATGACCTGTCAGGCGGCACCAAGCCGTATACGCTGGCCGGACTGAAAAATACCCTCGATGCGCGGTTATCAGCCACACCACCAGCCAATTACCTCAATGCGAACACGACGGCCTACTCAAATGCTAACAGCAATACAAACACCGCACAAGCAATCGACATTTTGATAATTGTCGGAACTGACCAGTCGGCCACCACGGCCCCAGCTGGCCAGACTTCAGCCGCCCGCCGTACTTCCTCGTAATGCATATGAAAAATTCTTTGCCCCGCGTAGTCCTGGCAGGACGAACCAATGCCGGAAAATCTACATTGTTCAACACGCTGTCCGGAGTTACGCAATCTATCGTGTCACCGATCCCCGGCACGACCCGGGACCTGAACGTCTCGACCATTACCTGGCGTGACTGCAGTTTTGAGCTGATTGATTCTGGCGGCCTCGATGCCGCCGCAATCGGTCTGATCGAACAAAAAGTCCAGGCCAAGGCCCAGGATGCCCTCCTGCAGGCAGATGTCATTGTTTTTGTCATCGACAGCCAGCAGGAACTGACGGCTCTCGACTTTACGATCGCCAAAAATCTTAAAAAAATGAATACGCCGATCATCCTGGCTGCCAATAAAGCAGACAATACCCGACAAAAACAGCGGCTAGCGCCAGAACTGTACAAACTGGGGTTGGGCGACCTACATGCGCTGTCCGGGCTGAACGGTACCGGGACCGGGGACCTCCTCGATGTCGTCGTGGACCGGCTGCAAAAAAAAGATTACCAGCCAGTACGCAGCGACGTGCGCGTTTCCATTATTGGCAAGACAAATGTCGGGAAATCTTCCCTCATCAACGCGCTGATCGGCCAGGACTGGGCTATCACCAGTCATCTCCCGCACACGACGCGTGAACCGCGCGACTCAAACATACAGTTTGACGGGAAAAACATTACTCTGGTCGACACGGCTGGCCTGCGAAAACACGACGCGAAAGCCGGACGGATCGAAAAAATAAGTGCCGGCAAAACTATCCACGCTATCCGTCGGTCGGACATCTCCCTATTTATTACCGATGCCACTGTCCCGCTGTCCAGCCAGGACCTGGCTATCGCCCACCTCGCGCTGGAATCCCGAAATGGTATAATTATTGTGGTAAACAAGTGGGACGCCATACCGGATAAACACCCCCAAACAATCGACCTTTTCATCAACCGGTATCAGCATTATATGCCCTGGCTGTCATGGGCCCCGATCATATTCATTTCTGCGGAACAAAAACAGCGCATGCACGAACTGTTAAAACTAATTATGTCAGTTCAGGAAGCCCGCCAGCGGCGCCTGGGCCCTGAGGAACTCAAAAAAATACTTTCACACATCTCTCTGCCCCGTGGCCGGGTCTCCAAGCACCCGCCGACAAAACTGACCGGCTTAGTCCAAACCGATACCAGTCCGCCCACCTTCCTGCTCTCCACCAACCGGCGCAATCCGATCAATGCGGCAATCATCAACCTGGTGGAAAAACAATTGCGCGCCCAATATGATTTCAACGGGACGCCCATCAACATTAACGTCCGAAAACGCAACTAATATGATCCTCATCGTCGGACTGGGAAATCCAGAACCTGAATATGCCGATACGCGGCATAACTTCGCCGTTACCGCCCTAAAACCACTTGCTGAATCTTTTGAGAATAAGTTCGATTCATTATTTACAAAATTAACTAGCAACGTTTTTCTTAGCTTACCTCAGACGTTCATGAATGAGTCAGGCAAGTCGATATCTCAAATAATAAAATTTTACAAAATACCTGCAGAAAATATTTGGGTTGTCCATGACGACGTTGATTTACCACTTGGGAAAATCCGGAACAGCTTCAATTCATCAGCGGCAGGCCATCGGGGCGTACAGTCAATCATCGACCATCTTGGAACACAAAACTTTTGGCGTATTAGGCTCGGTATCGGGCGGCCCCCCGAACACATACCTACCGAAACATACGTTTTACAAAAATTTTCACTAGATGATACTCTCACTGTTACCAGAACCCTCGGATATATCAAAATTCTGATTGAAAAATCCATCAATGACGGACTTAGTGAGGGCACATATACTACTAACCCAGTATAACCATGGATACACAGGAAAAACTAGCCATCGATAAAATATTACGGCTGGTCGCCGAGCAAAAAGCTTCCGACCTGCATCTGATGATCGGCAGCCATCCGGTGATCCGCCTGAACAATAAGCTGGTCATGCTGGAGGAAGAAAAAATCATCACCAGAGAATTTATGAACGGCTTCATCCAGAGCGTCCTGGATTCCGAACAGCTGGCCGTGTTGGAAAAAAATAAGGAAGTCGTATTAGCCTACCAGTTCCAGAAACAGACCCGATTCCGCATCAACGTCTTCTACCAGAAGGGGCAATTAGCCGCTTATTTACGGTTGATCGGCAACACCATCCTGCCGCTGAGGAGCCTGGGGCTGCCTCCCATTTTAGAGTCGATGACTGAACTGAAAAAAGGACTCCTCATCTTCAGCGGATCATTCGGCTCCGGCAAAACAACGACGTCCGCTTCCCTGCTCGACCACATCAACCGGACACGTTCGGCCTACATCCTGACCGTGGAAAAACCGATCGAATACCTGTTCAACAACCAGAAAAGCATCATCGAACAGCGGGAAGTCGGCCGGGATACGATCAGCTTTGAGCAGGCCCTGGCATATGTCACACAGGAAGACGTAGAGATCGTTTTCCTGTCAGAATTATCGACACCGGCGGTCATCCGCCAGGTCATGAACATCGCCACTTCCGGCCGTCTAGTGATCACAAACCTGGAAGCCGATACTATCATCAAAACCTTAGAGCTTATCATCACAAGCTTCCCCAAAGACGAGCAACAACAGATCCGTGAACATTTGGCGGCCAATCTGGCCGGTATTGTTTGTCAGCGGCTCGTGCCCCGAATCGGCGGCGGACAGGTCGCAGTGGCAGAAATCATGACTTCCACCCCGCCCATCCAGGCGCTGATCAAGGAAGGTTCCCTATTCCAAATCAACAACATCATTCTGACTTCACGTGCCGAGGGCATGGTATCTCTGGATTGGTCATTATCCGAACTTGTCAAGACAAACGAGGTACTGCTCGAAGATGCCCTGCAGCATGCCAGCGACCCCCAGCAGTTGCGTTACATGCTTCGTGTATAAAAAACATATGGCATTATTCAACAAAAAAAACGTAGGGCTGATCGGTGTCGATTTCGGCTCGGGCGCCATCAAAATAGTTGAGCTCATCAATACCAGCGGAACGATCGAGCTGGTGACATACGGCCTTGGCATCAAGGACCGGGTGACGGTAAAAACCGATGCGGTACGCAACCAGCAGGCCACCGTCGGACAGCTGACACATATCCTGAAAGAATCGCGCGTCAACACCACTCGCGTCGTAGCGGCCTTGCCCGCAGTCAATGTTTTTACCACGGTCATCACCATGCCGCCGATGCCGAAAAAAGAAATCGAAGCCGCCATACGTTGGGAGGCAAAGAAGATGGTTCCCCTGCCCCTGGACAAGATGTCCATAGACTGGCATCCTGTCCCAGTTGACCCCAACGACCCGAAAGAAAAAGACAAATTCAAAATAATTATGACTACTGCTCCTTCGGACGTCATCCAGGGTTACGTATCAATGATGAGAAGCGCCGGGCTACAGCTGGTAGGCTTGGAAACGGAAGCGACAGCGCTACGTCGGTCATTGCTCCCCTCAGCCCATGGATGCCAATTGCTCCTCGACATGGGCGCATCAACATCCAATGTCATAATTTTTGACCACGGACTGCCTGTGGTTACCCGCAATATCGACGTAGGCGGCGAAGCTATCAACCGCAACATCGCCAATGCCATGAACATCTCACTGGATCGGGCTGCACAATTCCGCGATGATATCGGTCTGCCCGCCAACGGACTCCCGTCCCATCCGGTCCACCAGGCTATTAGTTTCGTCATCGATAACCTTATCATCCAGGAACTCACCCGGGTATTGAACACGTACCAGATGGGCGGCGGCCGTCCGATTGACCGTATCACCATCGCCGGCGGCTGCAGCCACATAAAAAACCTGGCTACCTACCTGACAACTCGGACTAAACATACAGCCGTCATCGGCAATCCGTGGCAGGAAATCAGCTACCATCCTGAATTGCAACCGGACCTGGACAAGCTGGCACCGCAAATGGCTGTGGCGATCGGATTGGCGCTGAAAATCAAAACCACCCCCTAATCTTGACGGCCGCTGGCAGGGCACGTATACTAGTAACCCGAAACTAGGTTCTTTTTTACATATGGAGGTCCTCATGCCCGACAAAACACCAAACAAGGTGTCCGTTTCCCCATTATCCGGAGGGAACGGCTGGTGCATCAAGATAAACGGTACGCCATTCAAGTCTTTGGTTACAGTACACGAACCGGTCATAACGAAATCTGACCACCAGGGCGTTACCTATGAACACGAAGGCCAAGAATATACCATCAGTTGGCCAGACTAACCGACGGTATTCAGTCCACAACATAACCGGGTCAGCCGATCCGGTTTTTTTATTGAAATCAAATTATACACTCAAGATATAGAGAAGTGAATTTTAAAACGGTTTCCTGAAATTAAAAAAACCACTTTACTGCCGCCAAGCGCAAGGTTTCACAGAAGAATCTGCAACACCTTAACTTTAGGTTACTAACGAGACGTAGGAGGGGTTGTCTCATGGTCACCGCTTGGGTCGGCAGAAAAGTGGGTTTTTCCTGCAGTTTTCCACTTGCCAAAAATGTAAAAATGCGTTAATATAGAATAGTAGCAGACCAGCCCACTCCTGTCAAGACCATAAATGGCGAGCCAGGAAGCGGACTTTGACGTTCACTACCCTTTCAAAATATTAAATAAATCACTGTGCCTGCCAACCAGTCCAGCCATACTGGCATGCCCGACTTTATCAAAGAGTCAACAGAACAGCTGCAAACCAAGAAAACCGTCAGCCTAGCCGGGCTCCCGCATCTCGCGGCTCAAACGTACTACGTCACCATCCATCCCTTCATTTCTGAAAGGGTCATCTTTTGGTTGGCGACAACCAACGAATCCGCTTCGGTCGAGAGGTTGATTTCCTATTGGCATAAAATTTTCAAAATCAACATCCCTGTGTGGCGGTTGGAAGACATCAATCCGCTCCGGGCTCAACATCTGGCCGATCTGAAACCCCAGGTTGTCGTAGCCAGCTACCGCCAGTTGAACGAGAAACTGCCGGCGCTCAATTCCAATGGCCAACATATAATGACGCTGTCCGTCGGTGACAACCTCACACCGTCCTCCCTGTCCCAAAAACTTATAGATTTCAATTATGAATTCACCGGCCAGGCCAGCCAAAGCGGATATTTCGCCCGGCGGGGTGGGGTCGTCGATATCTATCCGATCAATTTTGACCGGCCAGTCAGGCTGGAATTTTCCGACCGCCAGGTCATCAGCCTGCACGCCTTCAATCCTATCAACAAACGCGCCGGGGAAGCCATGAAGTCATGCCAGATCGTAGCAGTCAAATTCCGCCCGAATACAGGACGCACGACTTTTTCGACCTATCTGGAAACGATCCAGAATCCCTTAATAATCTACCGCGACCAAGAAGAGGCGTCCGGGGAGCTGCCCGCTTGGCGGTCAGTAGAGGAAAAAATGGAGTCATACCAGCGCCTGGTGTTTAATGATTTCCATAAAAATTCTATTAATATACATTTTGAGCATGCCCCGCTGTACCGGCAAAATTTTGGAAAATTGGTATCGGACTTCCACGACATGGCAAAAGCTGAATGGCAGATTGCCGTCGCCTCAAATCGGCCTAAGGAACTGCAGCAGATGCTTAAAGAAAAAAAGGCAGGAGACGTGCCCGTGACCTGGTGGCCATTTATCCACGAATTGGAAGGTTTTCAAAACAGCCGAGCCAAACTACTATTGCTCACAGACAAGGAAATATTCGGGGAGCAGAGCCTGAAGCACGAGTCTCCACGACACCGGGTTGACCAGGCACTGATCATGGGTATGCGGCCCGGCGATTACATCGTCCACCTGGACCATGGGATCGGCCGGTTTGTCAGCATGACAAAAAATATCGTAGAAAACATTACCCGTGAATACTTCGTCCTGCAATATGCCGAGGGGGACAAACTCTATGTACCGGTCGAAACTGCCGACAAAATCTCCAAATACATCGGCATCGCCCACCCTAAACTGCACCGGCTCTCTGGCGGACAGTGGTACCAGCTTACCCGCAAGGTAAAGCAGGAAGCAAAAATACTGGCCCAGGAGCTCCTCAAAATCTATGCCAAACGCGAACTGATCAAGGTAAAACCGTTCACAAAACCGACGCCAGAAGAAACGGAGTTGTCCGCGTCATTCCCCTATAAAGAAACTGCCGACCAGTCAAAAGCCATCAATGACGTGGAATCAGATATGTGCCGCGAAACGCCGATGGATCGGCTTATCTGCGGAGATGTCGGGTTTGGCAAGACCGAAGTGGCCGTCCGGGCTGCATTCAAGGCGGCCATGAACAAAAAACAGGTTGCCCTGCTGTCACCCACCACCATCCTGACCCAGCAACACTACGATACGTTCAGTGAGCGGCTGAAAAAATTCCCGATAAAAATGGGCATCCTCTCCCGTTTCGAATCTGCCAAGGAGCAGCAGCAGACGATTGCCGGCATGAAAAGCGGCGATATCAACATTGTCGTCGGCACGCATCGGCTGTTGTCCAGCGATGTCAGCTTCAAGAACCTGGGCCTGATCGTCATTGATGAGGAACAGCGGTTCGGCGTGAAGGCAAAAGAAAAATTAAAAGCGCTGCGCACGCAGTCCCACATCCTGACGCTGACAGCCACCCCGATTCCCCGCACATTGAACATCGCCCTGTCCGGGGTACGGGACGTCAGTATTATCGAAACCCCGCCCGAAGGCAGGCTCCCCATCAATACCCTTATTGAACCCTATACAACCGAACTGGTCCAAAAATCCATCACTGAAGAGCTCAAGCGTGGCGGCCAGGTATATTACCTGCACAACAAGGTTGAGACTATAGCTTTCGCCGCAAAAGAGATCGCCCAGATGGTCCCGGACTGCCGTATCGGCATCGCCCACGGCCGACTGCCAGAAAAAGACCTAGCCAAAGCCATGGCAGACTTCGATACCGCAAAAACAAACATACTGGTCTGTTCCACAATTATTGAAAATGGCCTCGACCTGCCAAACGTAAACACCCTGATTGTCGATAATGCTACGAATTTCGGATTAGCGCAACTGTACCAATTGCGCGGGCGGATCGGCCGCGGCAGCCGGCAGGCCCATGCATATTTCCTCTACCACCGGAAGAAACTGAAAGGCAACGCGAAAAAAAGGCTACAAGCCCTGATGGAGGCAAAAAAACTGGGCAGCGGGTTCCAACTCGCACTGCGCGACCTGGAAATCCGGGGCGCCGGAAACATTCTGGGCAAGGAACAGCACGGTAAAGTTTCAGCTATCGGCCTGTCACTCTATACCCGTTTATTAGCTCAGGCTATCGAGGAATTAAAATTCGGTAAAATCCAAGAGCCGGTACGCGACATCCTGATCGACCTGCCGATGGAAGCGTATATCCCCCAGGAATTCCTGCCGGAGGAGGAACGCCTGATCCTCTACCAGCAACTGGCCGGCATTATGAATATGGATGACCTCCACGAAATGCGGGAAAAAATGATCCGTTCGCAGTCCCGGGAAGAGCAGAAACATTTTCCGAAACAGTTAATCAACCTTTTTGAAATCCTGGAAATACGGATCTTGGCGCAGAAAACCGACATGTCGCACATCGATACGACCTGGTCGACAGACCAGCATGGCCATAAAATACAGAAGCTGATTATAAAATTCCTTTTCCCGCTCAAGCCCGAGCCGCTGGCTAGATTACTCCAAAAGAACCCGAATTGGCAATTTACCGACGATTCAGTAAAAATCGATTTGGACAAATTGGGGTCCAGCTGGCTCGACGAGCTGAAAAAAACCATCCGGAACTTCCAGCATCAGACCGCCGCAATAAAAAAATAAAGCGCCGGTTTACAGACACGGCGCTCATGCCTATTTCACCACATATTCAATAGCGATTGCTTGTCGCCATACCCCTCTCACCGGCAATGCTGCAACGGCGTACGGGCCCATCGCCAGCCCAGGAAAGTGCACAAACCGACTGCCGCGAGCGTCAGACCAACCACGAGATACAGTACCGCCAGCACGACAAATAAGAATTTCACTAAAACCATCTTACACATATCCACCTCGCACTGAATGAAAGAGCAATTGCACGACTACTGACATATTCTATCACTAACGCCAAATAGTCAAGCCACTTGCCAATAATGCTTCTCTGGCTTACAATGGACAAAGAAGACCTTCCTACAAATGAAAGGTCTATTTTTATGCAAAAAAATGAGTTAAAATACTGGATCGCTTTCTCACATATCGATTCAATTGGGCCGCAAAAAATTAAACTGCTGACGGCCCATTTCCCCGATCTGGCCACAGCCTGGCTGGCCAATGCCCATGAACTGAAATGGAGTCGGATGAGCGAAAAAGACATTTTCGCCATCAACGCCGGCCGGGATGCGCTTGACCCCGACCAATTACTGGAAAAAATCGAACGGCTCAATATTTCAGCAATTACCGTACAGGACACTGCATACCCCCGCCGACTGAAAGAAATACATTCCCCGCCCAGCGTACTATATATAAAGGGGACGCTCCCAGAACATCTGGATTTAGCATTGGCGGTAGTCGGTACCAGGAAAACCTCCGCCTATGGCCGGACCGTCACTCCCACGCTGATTGGCGCCTTAGCGAGAACCGGAGTATTGATCGTATCTGGGTTAGCGCTGGGGATCGATGCTTTAGCTCACCAGGCAACGCTAGACGCAGGCGGCCAAACGGTTGGCGTATTGGGATGCGGACTGGACGCAGCGTATCCAGTAACGAACCGACGTCTGGCTGAGGAAATTATCAGCCACGGAGGTGCTTTGGTTTCCGAATACCCACCAGGGACACAGCCATTGCCCCAGCACTTCCCGGCCCGTAACCGGATCATTTCCGGGATGTCCCGCGGAGTACTGGTTATCGAAGGTGGCGAAGATTCCGGATCCCTTATTACCGCCAAATACGCAATCGACCAAAACCGGGAAGTGCTGGCCGTACCGGGGAACATCATGTCTGACACTTCCGTCGGGCCCAATAACCTCATCAAAATGGGGGCAAAAGCGGTCACCTCAGCAGCAGACGTATTGGCGGCCTTGGATTTGGAATTAGCCGAACAGTACCGGGAAAATTCCACCGTCATCCCGGCCTCGCCTGATGAAGAAAAATTACTTGACTGCATCGGCCATGAACCGACGCACATTGACGAAATTATCCAGAAGAGTAAACTGAATACCAGTATTATCAATTCCACTCTGACGATGATGGAAATGAAAGGAATTGTGCGTCATCTCGGCGGAATGTACTATGCTCGGACCCGATGAAAAACTACTCGCTAGATTCGCTCAGTCACGGCCCTGCCTTCGGCTCTGAGACCCGATAGCCGCCCCGCTCAGGCTCGAAGAGAGCCCGCCTCTGGGCTGAAATTTTTTACCTGATTATGGCAAAAAAAGAACTCATAATTGTCGAGTCGCCGACCAAAGCCAAAACCATCTCCCGCTTTCTGGGGAGCAAGTTCCACGTGGAGGCGTCTTTTGGACATATCCGCGACCTACCGCGGTCAAAAATGGGCGTAGATACCGAACATAACTTCCAGCCGCAATACATCATCCCCCGCGACAAGCAGAAGACACTGACTAAATTACGGAAGCTGGCCCTCGCATCCCCTACCATCTATTTCGCAACTGACGAAGATCGCGAAGGCGAGGCAATTTCCTGGCATCTCCTGGAATCATTCAAAACTGACAAAAAAAATACCAAGAATCCCGTTGACCCAGCGGCCATAGACGCAAAAGCGAAAAGGATCGTGTTCCACGAGATCACCGAGAAGGCCATCAATGAAGCGCTCAAGAATCCCCGCCAGCTGGACATGCACCTGGTGGACGCCCAACAAGCCCGCCGCATCCTCGACCGTCTGGTAGGCTACGAACTGTCACCCTTTCTCTGGAAAAAGGTGGCCAAAGGACTGTCTGCCGGACGCGTCCAATCAGTCGCGCTGCGGCTTATCGTGGAGCGCCAGCGGGAAATCGACGCCTTCAAACCGGAAGAATACTGGACGATTGAGGCAGTATTCCACAAGCAAAAAGGCGAAGCCATCGACATCAAGGCAAAATTATACAAGGAGAACGGGAAATCACTGGAAAAATTCGCCATAAAAAACGGCCAGGAAGCGGATACGCTGCTGAAAAAACTGAAGGATGCAAAATATTCCGTGGCCGATGTCCAGGCAAAAGAATCGAAAAAGAATCCTCCTTCCCCGTTTACCACTTCGACACTGCAGCAGGAAGCGAACCGGCGTTTCGGATTCTCGGCCAGACAGACCATGATGCTGGCCCAGCAACTGTACGAAGGTGTTGACCTGGGCAATAACCGGCGCGAAGGCTTGATCACGTACATGCGTACGGATTCGCTCAACCTGTCAGACAAATTCCTTACAGAATCAAAAGAATTCCTTACTAAATCGTTTGGGGGGAAATACTCACTGGCGGAACCCCGGAAATTCAAGGCCAAATCCAAATTGGCACAGGAAGCCCACGAAGCCATCCGGCCGACTGAAGTCATCAACACTCCTGACGCCGTCCAAACGTTTCTTGACCCGAGGCAGCTGAAACTGTATGAACTGGTTTGGCAGCGTGCCGTTGCCAGCCAAATGCCTGAAGCGATCATGAATAACGTGACCATCGACATTAACGACGATTCAAACACCTACACGTTCCGGACCACCGGCTCCACCATCAAATTCGACGGCTTCATGAAAGTATATAACCTGGTCAAAGAAAATGCCGTACCAGTCGTCGAATCCGGAGAACCGCTTGATGCGAGCAAAATCGAGCCAATCCAGCACTTTACCGAACCGCCCGCGCAATATTCTGAAGCCGGCCTGGTCCATGCCCTGGAAGAAAGGGATATCGGTCGGCCATCGACCTACGCACCGACTATCGCCACCCTTATCGAACGCAATTATGTAAACAAGGAACAGGGCCGATTGAAACCCACTGAGATCGGGTTCCTCGTCTGCGACGTACTGACTGAACATTTTTCCGCCATAATGGACTATGCATTTACCGCCCACATGGAAGACGACCTGGATTCTATCGCCAGCGGTCTCAAGGAATGGGTACCGGTCATCAAAGAATTTTACGACCCTTTTAAAGAAAACCTTATGAAAAAGCACGAAGAGGTGGCAAAATCCGAAATGACGTCAGACGTTGTCTGTGATAAATGCGGCAAACCCATGGTAATCAAAATGAGCCGGTTCGGCAAATTTCTCGCCTGTACCGGATATCCGGAATGCCGGAACACCAAACCTCTCGACCAGAATGGTGCAGTCGCGGAACACCCGCCGGAACACCAGACGGAGGAAAAATGCGATAAATGCGGATCGCCCTTTGTCCTGAAGCACGGACGGTTTGGGCCATTCTTTGCCTGCTCTGCCTATCCTAAATGCAAGAATATTAAAAATATTCAGCAAAAAACCGGCGTGACCTGCCCCCAATGCAGCCAGGGTGATATTATCGCCAAACGGTCTCGGCAGGGACGGACATTCTACGCCTGCAATCGGTATCCAGAATGCAAATTCGCACTCTGGTCCAAACCGACTGGCGAAAAATGCCCGACCTGCAGCTCGCTCCTCGTCTTCGCGGCCGGCGGCAAAGCGCGCTGCTCAAACAAAGAGTGCAAGTTTGAAAAAATTTCCGATGATCAAAAAACAGATGAATAAAATCCTCGTTACCGGTGCGGCCGGACAGGTCGGCTCAGTATTAGTTCCCGCATTGCAAAAAAAATTCGGCGCTGACACTGTCATTGCCGGCATCATGAAAACTGCCCCCCTCGATACACATGTCCATACGGAACGCGTGGATACGACGGACAGGGCCTCAATACACAACGTAATCCAGAAGCACGGCATCTCCACCATCTATCACCTGGCTGGCATGCTTTCAGCTGCCAGCGAAAAAGATCCGGAGAAGTCCTGGCAGGTAAATTTCGTCGGACTGAAGAATATCCTGGATCTATCGCGCGAGATGAATATTGCAAAAGTTTTCTGGCTAAGCTCCATCGCCGCTTTCGGGCCTAACACGCCAAAAGACCTGACGCCGCAGTCTACCATCCTCGAGCCCTCTACTATGTACGGCGTAGCCAAGGTAGCCGGTGAACTGTTATGCAATTATTACCACCATCGGTACAAGCTTGACGTGCGCAGTCTGCGCTATCCCGGCCTGATCAGCCACGCCGCTCCGCCGTCAGACGGCACCACGGAATACTCAATCTCGATGTTTTATGCGGCATTGCAGCGCCAGCCGTTCAGCTGCTTCCTGAAAGAGGACACAGCGCTACCAATGATGTATATGGATGACGCGGTCAAAGCGACAATCGACCTTATGGAAGCTGATCCGGAAAAATTGACTGTCCGTACCAGCTATAATGTCACGGCATTTAGCTTTACTCCGGCTGAGCTGGCCGATTTGATAAAAAAAGAAGTTCCGGATTTCACCGTAACGTATCAACCGGACTTCCACCAAGCCATCGCCGACTCCTGGCCCAAGAGCATTGACGATGCTCAGGCACGCCAAGACTGGGGCTGGCTACCTGACTATGACCTGCAGAAGATGGTCGCAGATATGTTCAAACATCTGAAAAAGAAGCTCAACGTCGTATAGCAAAAATCGCACGAGGCACAGCAGCCCCGGGTTGTCATTTTGTATTTCCGATATTTTCCTTACGTGCCGGCGGAAATCTGTTTATTGATATCCACGAGTAACTGCTGAATTGTCTCGTCGTCCGGCTTGATGCGCTGCGCCGCCTCTGCTGAAGTTTTTGCACCAACAAAATCGCCTTGTGCCTGCAGTACATAAGCGATATTTACGTCCGCCAGATAATTGTCCTGCTGTAACGATTTGGAAATACGGAAATTTTTTACTGCCTCATCCAATAATAATGCTGACCGGGCTTGTATTTCATTATTCGCAGACTGACTGTCAGCCTGCGCCTGTACGAGCAGGGCTCGGCCGAGATTCAAAAAGGCAATCGGGTTGGTCGGTTCTAACTCTGATAATTTTACATAAGCAGCCATGGCCAATTGGTCGGCATTGCCGATGAGGTTACGGAGGTTATCATATAGGGACGCAGTCTGCTCGTACACCATGGCATTATCCGGATCCGTCTCACGGGCCCGTTTTAGTGCATCAACCACAGCCTGGACGTCTGACTTGACCGCACCAGTATCTGGGCTTGATTGTCCAGCCTCCAATTGGGCTGCCGTCGCGTGGCCCTGCGCCAACGTAATCAGGTACCCAGGCTCATGAGGATTGTATGACGCGGCCATAACCAGGAGCGCCTCAATATCGCCGACCGGGGCCTGTTTCTGGATCAATTCATTGGCCCGAAAGTAATACAGGTCAGCCAGCCAGTACCGAACTCCAAAATAGCCGGAGATCGCTACCAAACAGCTCAGTGCTGTTATACCAATTAACGACCCTAACCAAGCGAAACGAAAGGGCTTCAACGCAAGGCGCCGTTCCGTGAGTGTGAACGGTCCGGCCAGGCGGAAGCTTATTCCCAGCCATAGCCACCATAAAAAATAAAGGATGAAATTAAAGGGCGTCAGAAAATAGACTGCCATCAATCCTGCCCATACCAACAGGACAGTCATGGACCATACCCATTGGGTACCCCCAGCCTGCCAATCGGAGATAAATTTTTTGAAAACGCGGATAAAAAAATAAACGCAAAAAAATATTTGCACCGCCACGAAAACGATCCCCAGCTGAGACAGCTGGCCCCACCATTCACTCCCGGATTTATTAAACCGTATGGCTGCGTTCGGTAAATCATTAAAACTGGCTGGGCGATATGTTTGAAAATCTTTGGTAAATGTTTGCGGCCCCGTCCCCCACACCGGTGAGTGGCGGATACTTTGCCAGGCAATATCCATCGAAGACCTCTGGTCCAGAACAAGCGTCGTACTCGTCTGGGCGCCGGTTAACTGGGAAAAATTCACCAACAATCCCGCAGCCAGCAGAATGATAGCAGCCAGCGGGGCGATAATATCTGTTTTGCTGAATTTTTTTGCGTGCCATGAAACCGCGATTGAAAATAAAAATAAGCCAATCAGAGATATATACGTAGCCATGGCCTTGCCGGACAGCATAACCAGCACCAACTGCACCAAAACGCACCCTCCCCAAAATATTTTCCAGTACTTGCCTCTGCTTTGCCACAGCAATGACAATGCAATGATCGAGCATAAAGAGGCGACTATTGCCACTGTCACTGATGATGAGGCGACCAAATTGAAACGAACATCATGAGTCATGGTCCATGGCAGCATATAGAGTCCGTAAATTTGGAAAACACTCAACAGCGAAACAGCCGTAACAGCAATAGTAAACGCCCTGACCAGCCAGCCCCAGTCATCTACATTTCGTGTCGTATATATTAGCAGGAAAAAGAAGATCATAAACGATACCTGACTTACGCCGTTTCCGCTAAAAGCACCGCCAGACCCGAACAGGCTCACATAATGATTTTGAGAAAAAACCACACTAACCAAAATACACAGGAACAAAATTGCCGTCAGCCAAAACGCGTGATGTGAAAAAAACCGCAATTCCCGCCGGTTAATCATGTTCACCATAAGTACTGCCGCTGCAATAAATACAACCAGGGAAAATAACACGGTTTTATTGAGCTCCTGGGGGAAATTTCCGACCGGCAGGAAAAAAACAGGCATAAGACATACCAGCCCGCGGACGATCCACCGCACTATCCGTAGTTCATTTCCCTCCGAACGAAAACCGACCCATCGTTTAATGGATTCAATCACTGACATGCTAATTGGATATTTTACGAATAATTGCCTGCAATTCTTCTGCCGAATAAAAATGCACGGTTATGGTTCCACGTTTCCCTTTGCGCCTGATTTCGACTTTCGTGCCCAATGCTGCCTGCAACACGTCCTCTTTCTCTAGCATATTCGGATCTTTGGACCTCCGGGCGTGCTGGCGGACTGACACACGCCTGGCCTGGGATTCGGCAATCCTAACCGACAAGCCGCTTTTCAATATTTCCTTAAACAGCTTTTCCCGTTCAACTGCCGTTTCCACGCCCAGGAGGGCTTTGGCGTGACCTTCGGTCAGTTTCCCTTCAGCCAAGGCTTGCTGCATCTCGCTCGGCAAGGTCAAGAGCCGCAATGAATTCGTGACGGTTACGCGATTCTGCCCGACTTTCTTCCCCACTTCATCCTGCGTGAGGTTGAATTCGTCGATCAATCGCTGGAAGCCCCTGGCACGCTCGATTGGATTCAGACTTTGACGCTGTACGTTTTCCACGATGGCCAGCTCAAGTTTTTCCTGCTCAGTCGCCGTCCGGATGACTGCCGGGACTTTTTTCAGGCCGAGCAGTTTGGCTGCCCGCAATCGCCGCTCACCGGCAATCAGTTGGTAGCCCCCGCGCGCATTGATTACTACGAGCGGCTGGATAATTCCATGAATTTTTATTGAATTCATCAGGTCTTCCAATGCCGCCCGGTCAAAAGTAAAACGGGGCTGGTGGGGATTCGGCTGGATGTCATTGATCGGCAGCTCATTGGTGCCCTGGCTGACCACCGGCTCCTCTGCCACCGTACGCTCGGCGTTTCGGGGTGGTATTAAGGAATTCAAACCTCTGCCTAAGCCGGTTCTGTTCATATGGTTTATAAAATTATTTCTTGTTCAATTATTTCACGGGCTAGACGCTCGTACGCTTTTCCGCCCGATGAACGGCGGTCGTAGTGCAGAATGCTCTTACCATAACTCGGCGCCTCCGCCAGCTGTACGTTGCGCGGGATAACCGTCCGGAATATTTTATTCGGGAAGAACTGATAGAGCTGATTGAAGACATCTTTCGACAGACGGCTCCGTTCGTCATACATAGTCATGACGGCGCCGAGGATTTGCAGACTTGGTTTGAGGTTTTGCCGGACGAGTTCGATGGTCTCCAGCAGCTGGCTCAATCCCTCTAAGGCATAATACTCTGTCTGAACGGGAATCAAGGCCTCATCCGCCGCCACTAGCCCATTCACCGTCAATAGACACAAACTGGGTGGACAATCGATGATGATATAGTCATAATCATGCCGTATTTCCAATATGGCGTCGTGCAATCGGAATTCCCTGGTCTCCAGTTCCACCAGCTCGACACGAGCACCGGCCAAATCTACAGTTGCTGGCACCACCCGCAACCCATCTACTGAGGTCGGATGCGTCACATCACGGATAGAGACGTCACTAATCAATGGGTGGTACACGCCCCGGTCAATTGATCGGTAATCAATGCCGATACCAGACGAAGCGTTGCCCTGGGGGTCCAAATCGATTAATAAGACGAATTTGCCGAGATGGGCCAGATAGGCCGCGACATTAACAGCAGTCGTGGTTTTCCCCACTCCGCCTTTCTGATTTACGATGGCAATTACTCGTGGCATAGGTGCACTCATTATAGCAAGAAATGATTGACAAAAACAGCTTTTCCTTTTAAAATTGAGGCAATTGATAAAATCGAGCGACTCGCCCCGAGCGTTTGCGAGGGGCCTCGTATTTTCTGGAAATCTCGCATGCGAACGTTACCATATGCCGGGATGGCGGAATTGGCAGACGCACAGGACTCAAAATCCTGCGACCGCAAGGTCATGGGAGTTCGACCCTCCCTCCCGGCACCAACATATTCAAAAAATACTCTTAAGAAATTCTGAAGAGTATTTTTTGAATCATAAGTTGTAACACCTGGTACCAGGGGTGGGAGTTGAACCCACGACCTTGGGCTTATGAGTCCCACGCTCTAACCAACTGAGCTACCCTGGCCTACGTCAGGTGGGCGTCCGTTTTTTTGGTTGCCGGGGGGGGATTCGAACCCCCGACCTCGGGATTATGAGCCCCGCGAGCTGCCACTGCTCTACCCGGCGACGAAGTATAGAAAAACCCTTATAAGGGTTCGCTGGCATTATAATGTACCGTTGGTAAATAAGCAAGCCTGTACCAGCATTTTTCCTTACGGAGCAGAACTCGTGTTATACTAAATACATCTTCAAACATTGATTTATGACTCCATTACTTGGGTTACTTGCTGCATTTATCGCTTTTCTGGCCTGGGGATTTGGCGATTTTGCCATCCAGCGTTCGGTGCGGCACGTGGGCGCGGTGCCAGCGCTTTTCTTCATTGGTATTTTTGGTCTTGTCGGTTTACTGCCGTTCGTCTGGCAGGACCTCCCCCTCTTCTTCCACAAGGAGAATTTGGCAACGCTCCTATTCTTCACTGGCCTGGTGACATTCGTGTACGCAGTATTCTTTTTCCAAGCCCTGGGGAAAGGCAAAATTTCTATAGTAGAGCCAGTAATGAGCTTCGAACTGCCCCTGACCATACTCTTGGGCGTCTTAATAATTCACGAGGAACTTACTGGTTTGCAGTATTTTCTCGCCGTGATCATCTTTCTGGGCCTCATTGTCACCGTCGTGCAGCAGGAACCGCGACACTGGTGGAATTTTTTTCGCAAACGGCGGCCGCGCATTGAACGGGGCGTCATTCTCGCTGTTATCGCCGTAGCATTGTCCGCCGGAGCGAATGTACTAACCGGACGGCTGAGCCAGGAGTCAAAACCTATACTTGCGATCTGGGGCGTAAATGCCATCTATACAATCTGCTGCTTCGTTTGGATGCTGTGGCGCAAAGAAGTTCGGGATTCGTTCCGGCATGCATACAAGTATTGGCGACCAATCGTACTACAAGGGATCCTGGATAATATTGCCTGGGTAAGTTTTGCCGTCGCCGTCCTGGTGCTCCCCATTTCAATTGCCATCGCTATTTCCGAAAGCTATATTGCACTTGGTATGCTGTTAGGCATCCTCATCAATAAGGAGCGCCTGCAACGCCACCAATACCTCGGCATTGCCGTAACACTCATAGCGGTAATCGTATTAGCCGTCATCAGCGCCAACAGCTAACGCTATGTTTGCCACTACCCACATCCTTACCAGTGTCGTTATCAGCCAGCATATTCAAAGCTCCTGGTGGGCGTTTTTCATATCCCTGGCATCCCATTACTTGCTTGACTTGATCCCTCACGGAGATGCACCGCTTGGCCCATGGATGACAGTTGACCAAAAAAAACGGAGGCTAATTTATGTTTTGGGCACGGACGCGTTCTGTACAATCCTCTATTTATCTATCCTATGGCTGTACGGTGACCTGCCCAACCTATCGATCTTAATCCCGGCAATGGTGGGCAGCGTATTGCCAGATTTCATTTGGCTGGTGAGCTATGTATTAAAAAAACGAGATTTCAAAAAAAACATACTGCCTTTGATTGCCTCTGTCCTGGACCGAGTCAATGCTTTCCATCACGCCATCCATTCTGTCATTAACCAAAAAATACAAAAACTCTGGCCGGGACTACTGATCCAGCTGATATTTATCGGGGGACTTATCTATCTGACCATCTCATGGCGATAGGTACGCCACATCCCATATACGGCCAGAAAAAAAATAATCACACTCAACCATTGCGTTTCGCTCAGCGCCCCGATCATCGGTTTGTGTAAACGGATAAAATCCAAAGTAAAACGGGTAACTGAAAATAACAAAAAATACAATAGGGTCAAGACTCCTGGCCGAAGTTCCGCTTTATAAAAAAACCTCATCAGTATGCAGAATACCCCCAGCATCAGAAGCGACTCATACAAAAATAGCGGATGGAAGTACGCAAATGACTCATACCCCGGCTCGCGAAACGCCATATCGATCGGCATGCCCCAGGCTGAGCCAGTCGGACGGCCATACAGTTCCTGGTTGAAATAATTACCCCAGCGGCCAATAGACTGCATCAACGGCAATGCTATAACCAATAAATCCGTCAGCAGCCAAAACGACATTTTTTTCCGGTGGGAATACATCCAGATGGCCAGTAAAGCGCCAAACAGAACACCGTGAATGGCCAGACCGCCATGCCATATCTTGATGATTTCCGGCAGGTGCCGCACATAATACCCCCACTCGCCGATTATATGCCCCAGTCTACCGCCGACCAATCCAAAACCGAGTATAAGAAAAAACAGGTTATACACATGGACCGTATCAACCTGTTTCTTCTTAAAAAAATGTATAGTTAGTAGCAATCCCGCGAAAACCGCGGCAGCCATTATTAATCCGTACCAGCGAAATGAAAATGAACCGACGGTTGCAGCAATGGCCTGTGGATGGTACGTATTCCAGAACATTGCAGATATAAATTTTATGAAACGTTATTGTGCCAGTGCGGCATCAATGGCGGACTTGAAACTGGCATATGGCAAGGCGCCGGACACGAGCGTGCCATTGATAAATGTAGCGGGCGTACCATTGACCCCATACCCCTGACCCTCTGTCTGGTCACCGTTGACTCGGGATGTCGACGTACCTTTATCAAGGCAATCGTTGAATTTTGTAGTGTTCAAACCGAGATCCTTGGCATACCCTTTCAGATCGGTAACGGTAAGTGCGGACTGATTTGCAAACAATTTGTCGTGCATTTCCCAGAATTTATCCTGGGCCCCGGCGCATTCTGCCGCTTCTGCCGATTTTTGGGCGTTCGGATGGATGCTCGTCAAAGGGAAATAGCGGTATATTAATTTTACCTTTCCCTTATAATCAGTCATGATTTGGGTTAGCGTCGTGTTTAACGTTTCGCAGTACGGACATTCAAAATCAGAGTATTCCACGAGCGTCACTGTTGCATTAGTATCACCTTTAACGTGATCGGTCGCCTTGACCTGAATGTCAACTTTTGTCGGAGCAGTGTTTGTGTTAGCGGCCGCAACCGTATTGGTATTTGCCTGGGCAGCCGTATTGGTATTAGTACCCTCTTCCCCATTAATTTTTGTACGGAGAAGCGAATACGTCATGATAAATGCGACCAAAGCGGTCACGGTGATGCCGGCCAAGATACCGGTAATAAATGCCATCCGCGGCGGCGTCTTGAAAATTACCGACTGCGGTTTTTCGTCAAAACTTTTCATGTCAGACATATACGTACGTTTATTAATAATTATTTTTGTGATTAAAAGTACCGACCCATTGATTTTATTGTACCATACCCCCCTGACGAGTCAATAATTGCGGCCTTATTGTCCATATGCAGCCAACAGCCGATCAATAGCACTCTGCATTTCAGAAAATGTTATGACGCCCGGGAAAATCCGCCCATTTATGAAGAATGTCGGCGTTCCCGAAACCCCAGCATTCAGCCCGTCTTCAAAATCCTTCTGTACTTTTATGGTGTACGCCCCTTGATCGAGGCATGTGTTAAACTTCTCGGTATCAAGATTGATCTCTTTCGCATAATTCTTCAGGGCTAATACGGACAGATCTGACTGATTGATGAACATCTTGTCATGCATGGCCCAAAATTTATCCTGAGCCTGTGCACACAAGCCCGCCTCGGCCGCTTTCTGCGCATTCGGATGGCTTTCGGTAATCGGAAAATTCCGGTATTCAAATTTTATGCTATTGCCGTAATAATTGATCAGCTCCCGGACAACCGTGAATGCCTCCTTGCAATAGGAACACTGGAAATCAGAAAATTCAACAATCACCACCGAAGCTGTTAGACTGCCCGTATAGGGGGCGTCAGCCAAATCCACATTCACATTTGTCGATACAGTACTATTGCTATTGTTATTACTGTTGATATCCTCAATGCTCTGCCTGACCAGGGTATAAAAATATATTCCACCGACCAATAGTACTCCTATCACGACTGCCGCAGTGATGAATAAGGCCCTCCACCGACGGGCTTTCCGGGCGGCCGCATAGAACTGATCATTACTGGTGTCAGTCTGTTCCATAAGAAGAAATTACTGCGCGATCAGCGCTTCACTCCGGAAAAATTCTCCGGCCGTTATCCTCGTATAATTCTATTGCCAGAACCGGGCATGATTTTGCGGCGTCCAGTATTGTCTGGTCATCAGCGCCGTTTTCGTTTTTCATTTTGACTTTACCTTCCTGGTCAAGCTCAAACACCTCGGGTGCTATAGCCACACATGTGCCGGCGCTGATACATTTATCCCGATCAAGATGAATTTTCATATAAGTCTCTATTCTTTTTTGCCGCGCTTGCCTACTTGGTGATCCAACATGAGGATGCCGCTGCTCTTGTCACCGATCATCTTTAACTTCTCGGTAATTTCGAGCGTACTCGCTTCCTCCTCGACCTGCTCATCAATAAACCATTTAAGGAAACTCTGTGACGGATAATCCTTCTCCTTCAGTGCCAAATCATAGAGGCTGTCGATGAGTTTGGTAATTTTCTGTTCATGCTGGTAAGCCAGGCTGAACGCCTGGTGCGGTGGCGGCAGTTTAGTCGGAGGCTTTGGTAATGCGGATAATTCCGCGGTACCGCCCCTTTCAATGATGAAATTAAAAAATTTGATGGCGTGGGCCAATTCCTCTTCATACTGCAACCGCAGCCACGACCCAAACCCTTTGAAGTTCATCGATTCATAATACCCGGCCAGTGCCAAATACAGCATGGCCGAATATTGCTCCTCGGCAATTTGCTTATTGAAAGCTGCTTCCACTTTTTTGTTTATCATAAACGTTGTTTGTTATTGCTTAGTCTTATACACTATACTACATTTTTACTCTATTTGGTAGCCATGTAGCTCGCTTCTACAGCCACCCAATTAACAGCCTGCCAGAAGGCTTTGATGTAATCAGCCCTGACATTTCGATATTTCAAATAATAGGCATGCTCCCAGACATCCAGCCCTAGCACAGGCGTATGGCCGATCGATAAGGGCGAATCCTGATTAACGGTTTTTTCAACCACTAATTTCTGGCCATTCAGGGACAGCCAGGCCCATCCCGAACCGAACAGGTTGAGGGCAGCCTCGCTCATCAGTTCTTTAAGCTTTTCAAAACTACCGAAGTCTCTCATTATCGCAGCCAATAATTCACCGGTCGGTTCTCCGCCAGCCTTCGGGCCCAGTGCCATCCAGTACAGATTATGGTTATAATGGCCACCGCCGGCATTCCTGACGGCCAGACGGATATCCTCTGGGATGGCATCCAAATCACTTAGCAATTTTTCGACCGGCGTTTCGAACAATCCCGGATGCTTCTCGATTGCCATATTCAGTTTCTGGGTATAGGTCTCGTGGTGTTTGTCATGATGCAGGACCACAGTCTCTTTGTCGAGATAGGGTTCCAGCGCATCATAGGCATAGGGTAATTGAGGGGTGATAAACTTATTCATAGATATTCCTGTTAATTATTTTTCTTAGGCTCTGCATGGGCGGCCTGCCGCAGCGTCTCCAGAGCTAGTAAGGCGCATTTCCTCCTGGCCGGCGTGATCGGCACGCCCATGTCTTTTATAAAATCGTCGTCTGAATACTTCTTGAGGTCTTGAAAGCTCTTGCCCGTCGTCTTTTCCGTCAATATCGACGCGGCTGCCCTGGCGATACTGCAGCCGGCACCGTCAAACTTCACTTCCTGCAATTTCTTCTTTGCCTTGTCCGTCCGGTAGCTAATACTAATACGATCGCCGCATAGCGGATTATTTCGTTCGGCCACGCCATCGGGCTGCTTCAAAGTGCCGAAATTCTTCGGTTTCCGTGAATGATCAATGATAATCTGCCTGTACATGTCAAAGCTCATATGTTGAATAGTTCCTTAGCTTTTTTTAAAGCATTAGCCAGCGATTGGACATCAGCCTCAGTATTATACAGATAAAAACTGGCCCGCGTGGTCGACTCTACGCCAAGTATTTCGTGCAAAGGCTGGGCGCAATGATGTCCGGCCCTGACTGCCACCCCCTGCTCATCCAAAATTGAAGCCAAGTCATGCGGATGGATATCTTTCATACTGAAGGAGACAGCGCCGCCCCGATCTTTGACTTCGCGCGGGCCATAGATCGTCAGACCCGGGATCGCCGTTAATTCTTTGATGGCGAGGGCAGTCAGCTCCTGCTCATGCGAAAATACCCGCTCCATCCCGACCGCCTGCAGGTAATCGATCGCCGCGCCAAAACCGATCGTACCGGCGATATTTGGAGTCCCTGCTTCGAATTTCCAAGGCAAATCATTCCATCGAGCCTCATGCAACGTCACGTGCGAAATCATGTCACCGCCGGTGAGGAAAGGTGGCATATGTTCGAGTAGCTCGTGTTTACCGTACAACACGCCCACGCCGGTTGGCCCGAGCATCTTATGGGACGAAAAAACATAAAAATCTGCATCAATTTTTTTCATGTCCACCTGAAAATGAGGCGCACTCTGCGCTCCATCCACGAGCACGACAGCTTGCGGTGCTTTTTTTCTGATCTGCCTGACCATTTCCCGCGCTGGGTTAATAGTCCCTAGCACATTAGACATATGCGTGAAAGCCACCAATTTTGTCTGTTTGGCCAGCAGGGTATCCAAATGTGAAATATCCAAACGCCCATTAGGGGCCACAGGGATAAACGCCAGCTGAGCGCCTTTTTCTTTAGCCAGTACCTGCCACGGCACCAGATTCGCATGATGCTCCATTTCCGTGAGGACGATACGATCCCCCCGCTTGATATTCTGCCGGCCCCAGGTGAAAGCCACGAGATTTATGCTTTCGGTGGCATTCCGAGTAAATATTATTTCTGTCGCTGATGAAGCATTGATAAACTGCGCCACCTTCTGGCGGACCAGTTCGTACGCTTCGGATGCTTTTTCGGAAAGCGTATAAATGCCCCGATGGACATTGGCATAGTATGTCTCATAAAAATCTTTCACTGCGTCAATCACAGCCCTGGGTTTTTGGGTACTGGCCGTGGAATCCAGATACACCAGCGGCTGGCCGTTGATTTTTTGGGAAAAAATCGGAAAATCAGCTTTTACTTTCTGCCATGATTTTTTTATAAATGGCGTCATAGGCTATGTGGAAATAATTTTTCTGCAGGCTTGGGCAGTCGGGCCAATATGGGATGGAAAAACCCCTGGATCATATGCTGAATCGCCTGGCGATGGGGTAATCCCCGACTCTTCAGATAAAATAGCTGGTCGGTATTTACCCGGCTGGTCGTGGAGCCGTGAGTCGCACGTACGTCATCAGCCAATATTTCAAGGGTTGGGATCGAGGTTGCCATCCCGCGGTCAAGCAAGAGGACATTGTCGGCAAAATACGAATTTGTCTGATTTGCACCTGGATAAATTTTCAACAGGCCATTAAACTGGCCGTATGCCGAATCCTCATACACGCCTTTAATAAGTATATCACCTTTCGTATTTTTTGCCTGATGACGCATGGCCACGTCCAGTGCGTGCCGGTCTGTTCCGAAACCATGGAAAAGCCCCGATACGTACGCTTCCGATGCGATACCGGCGAGTTCGATGGACGCCTTCACCGAAACATTGTGCGAGCGCGATACCGCCACAGCGAGATGCAACCGGGCATTTTTTTTGAGGGTGCACTCTACTGACGGACTAACTGTCCGCTTGAGACCATTACCCAGCCAAACGAGATTCAGCTGGCGGCCCGGCTCAATAATAATTTTAAAATCCAATACCGGATGCTTCCGCATATCAATTTCCAGCGTCATGTCCCGTTTTATATGTAGGCGTTTGGTTCGTACCATAGTATTAACCGACACTCCCTTCCATTTCCAGCTGAATAAGACGGTTTAGTTCCACCGCGTATTCCAGCGGCAATTCTTTGGCGATCGGCTCAATAAACCCAGAGACAATCAGATTCATAGCCTCAGGCTCGCTCAACCCTCGGCTGCGCAGATAAAACATCTGCTCCTCGCCAATTTTTCCGACCGACGCCTCATGCCCGATCTGGACGTCGCTTTCCTTGATATCCATAGTCGGGTAAGTATCTGAACGCGAGCGCTCATCCAGCAGCAAGGCATCGCAAACAACATTGGATTTCACTCCAGTCATGCCGCGCGGTACCCGAACCAGCCCACGGTACGAAGTCCGGCCAGTTTCCTTGGCAATGGATTTGGAAATGATGCGCGACGTAGTCTCAGGAGCCCCATGAATTGCCTTGCCGCCCGCATCCTGATGCTGCCCGGCTCCAGCTAAAGCGATGGAAAGCACTTCGCCGTGGGCTTTACGGCCGAGCAAATAGACCGACGGGTACTTCATGGTCAATTTACTGCCCAAATTTCCGTCCACCCATTCCATAACGCCCTCTTCATAGACAAAACTTCTTTTCGTAACCAGGTTGTACACATTCTTTGACCAGTTCTGGACAGTCGTGTATCGGACACGGGCGCCAGGTTTCACGATGATTTCAACAACCGCAGAATGCAATGAGTCGGTCGTATAAACCGGCGCTGTACATCCTTCCACATAGTGCACAAAACTACCGGGTTCGGCGATGATGAGCGTCCGCTCAAACTGTCCGGCATTGCGCGCGTTGATGCGGAAATATGCCTGCAGAGGAAATTCCACTTTCACACCAGCTGGCACATAGACAAAACTCCCGCCGCTCCAAACCCCAGTATTCAACGCGGCAAATTTATTATCGCCGGCCGGTATGACACGGCCAAAATATTTTTTTATAATCTCGGGGTATTTCTTCAGGGCTGTGTCCATATCCTCAAAAATGACGCCGCTTTTCCCCATCCGGTCCTTCAGGTTGTGGTACACTGCCTCTGATTCATATTGAGCCATGACTCCGGACAAGTATTTTTGTTCTGCTTGGGGGATTCCTAACCGCCGATACGTGGTCCGGATAGCTGGCGGCACGTCGCCCCAACTCTGGAAAACTTTTTCCACCGGCTTCATATAATAATAAATGTCGTCAAACTTTATTGTTGACAGGTCTCCGCCCCAGGCGGGGTTTTTCTTCTTTAAAAAAGTTTGATACGCCCTCAGCCGGACATCGAGCATCCACGACGGTTCGCCTTTCATGTGGGAAATCTCCCGGACGACCTGTTCTGACAATCCCTTCTTCGCCTTAAAAACGTATGACATCGGGTCAGGCCTGGTAAGCATCTCCTGTTTGGATGCGGTCGTGGGCATATCCCTATTCTTTCTTTTTCAGCCAGTCATATCCGCGTTTTTCCACCTGCTGTGCGAGCTCTCGTCCGCCAGACTTCACGATCCGGCCATCGATCATCACATGCACGCGGTCTGGTCTAATAAATTTCAAGATGCGGATATAATGCGTAATCACAATGAACGTCCGACTCTCCCCGCGCAAACGATTCACTCCTGAGGCAACGGTCTTTAAAGCATCAATGTCCAATCCAGAATCGGTTTCATCCAAAATCGCTAACTTTGGTTGTAGTAACGCCAACTGCAATATCTCCAGTTTTTTCTTTTCACCGCCCGAAAATCCGTCATTCAAGCCACGTTCCGCGAGGTCGTGCCGTAATTTCAGTGAGTTGGCTGCTACAATAAATCGTTCATGGAACTCCAGCACGGATAGTTGTTTTGTATGGTAGATGGCATTATATGCGGTGCGCAAGAAATGTTCAATCGAAAGCCCGGCCACTTCGCTCGGGTACTGGAATGACAAAAAAATCCCCAACCGCGCTCGTTCGTCAGGATCAAGCGAGTTGATGAGTTTTCCCGAAAATCTAATGCTGCCTCTAGTGATAGTAAAACCCGGATGGCCCATAATCACGGAGGCGAGTGTTGACTTGCCTGAGCCGTTTGGCCCCATTACGGCATGGATTTCCCCAGTGCCCACGGACAAATTTATTCCTTTGAGTATATGTTTTTTACCGGCAGCTGCCTCTAAATTTTTAACTTCAAAATATTTCATACTAAAATATTAATAACAACAGCTTTCTTTATACCCGCATTGTAGACAGACCGAGCCCTTACTGCCACGGAGTGACGGCATTGCTTCACCGCAGGTCGGGCAAGCCTGCACGTCCGGATTATCGTTTGGTATGCTGCTCGGCATGTACCGGTCCATAATAATGGCAATTAGTCTGGAAGCAACAATCTTTGCAGACCGGAGTTTCCTGTTGCAGGTCGTTCAATAATTCACCGCAGGCCATGCAAAATAATTCCGGGGTTTTCAATTTCGGAGATAATTTTTTCTGGCAATCGGAACAATACCCCCTGATTTCAAAATTGTCAGATCGGACGAAAAAATTTCCCTTCATTGCCAGAGACCTGGCCAGCGTTGCTAGATGTTGGTCATCTATCTCGTTGATCGAATGGCAGCCCTCGCATACCAGATGTACATGGGAATCGACCCGGCTCTCATAACGGGTAACCTTGTCTACGACGCATTCCTTAATATACCCGTGGTGCCGCAAAAAATCCAGATTCCGATAAACGGTACCGAAGCCGATGCTGCGCAGCCTCTTCTTGACCCCGCGGTACACCTGCTCGGCCGTCGGATGTCCGGGTTCATGACGTAAAAACTCCAGAATATCCAGCCGTTGGCTGGTCAGACGCCAATCGCGGGAATTGGCCTTTTTGGATGCTTTTTTAGCAGACATCTAAAGATTGCTTATTAAGAATGATTCTCAATAAGCATATATGACAAACGCGTACCTGTCAATATGTCTCTATTCTTCGCATGAAATCGCCCGTGTCGGACAGCTGTCGATCGCATCCTGGATAGGCATCCCGTCATAACTATCCAGGGGCTTCACCTGCGATTTCCCTTCCAGGTTGAGCTCAAATACCTCGGGACACAAAGCTGCGCAAGTACCGCAACCGGAACATTTCTCCCGATCTACCGTTGGTTTGTTCATACTGTTTTATCCTACTGCGTCTTCTTTGACACTCATTCGTTTAATGGTAAATATCTTCTTGCTTTTCAAAGCTTCCTGGGCTAGCGCTATCCGGTCATCATTCGATCCATACAGAGTAAATAAACGTTCCCCCTTCCTGACTTTCTGCCCAAGCATCTTATTTATATAAATACCTGCTAATTTATCATGCGGTGCGCCAAGGGTTCGGGCGATCTCATCAACCATTTCGTCATCTACCTCGGTAACCTGACCACTATATGGTGCGTGGAACCTCTGGCGAACAGCCGATTGGGTCAAGTCTTCTGAATCAAGCTTCCACCTGCCGCCCTGCGCCCTGATGATCTCCTGCATCTTTTTCCAGGCCCGGCCTGACGTCAGAGCTTCGGACGCAAGCATATGCCCAGTCCCGGGTTTCGCCTTACCGGACAACTCCAACAAGCGTCCGGCCAGACCGATAGATTTTTTCTCCAAGTCAGACGGACGGTAGTCTTTCTGCTGTAAGACTCGCAGTACGTCTCTCGCCTCCAGCGATGGACCGATCCCCCGGCCGACTGGCTCATGAGTCTCGGTCATGACCACATCAATTTTCATATTGAAACGTTTTGCCAGATACTCGAATTTTCTTTTTACTTCGAGGGCAATCTTTTTGTCCATAATTTTCACTGACGGTCCGAATGGCAAATCCACAACCAGATGCGTGACTCCCATGGCAACTTTCTTTGCCATGATGCTCACCACCATCTTGTCCAACGGTTCGAGCATCAACGGATGTGAGACACGGATGATATAATCATCAGCCGGCGCCAGCCGGAAACTGCCGCCCCAGATCAGGCAGGCCCCCACTTTGTCCAATACTTTCTGGATTTGTTCAAATGTCAGGTGTACGGGAGCTAGCACCTCCATGGTATCAGCCGTGCCGGCGGGAGAGGTAATTGCCCGAGAGGAAGTTTTCGGAATAAACACCCCACACGAAGCGATGATCGGTACAACCACCATTGTCGTCCGGTTGCCGGCCACACCGCCGACCGAATGCTTGTCTGCCACCACTTTTACTTTCGGTTTCAGGACCTCACCGGTTTCAGCCATGGCCTTGGTCATGAAATACAGCTCTTCATTTGAGAATGCCGTAATAAAGCTAGAGGCGACGAAATAGGTTATTTCGACATTCGACAGTTTGTGATGGACGATATCATAAATGACGGACTTCATCTCCTCAAAAGTCAGGCTCTGGCCGAGCAATTTCTTACGGATCGCCTCAATGGACGGTGGCCGGGACAATACATGTAAGGATACCGGTTCACCGTCTTTGACTTTACGGTGCCGCCAGATCTCAGTAAAAAACCCGATCTCACCTTTTTCCACCTTATGACGCGAATAATAAGCCACAACAATAGCCCGTTGGCCGGCCCACTTTACCTCCAAAAGGTCCCCCAGCACGATGCCGTACGTCTTGGCCTCTTCCTCGTGCAAAATCACGACCCAGGGCTGGCCGCCAGAAGAAAAATCTAATTTTTTTGCCTTGAGGTAAAGCATATCTTATATACAGTATAAATGAATTCATCAAATATGACAAAAACACGCTCCTGAATGCATCGGTCGAGACACCATTCTTGACAATCTCATGATGCCTTGGTATCCTGACAATCTCAAACTAAAAATACAAATTGCTTTTTCACCTGATAACCACCAAGGAGGGTGCGTGTTCGTAAAGATCAGCGAGCTTATCAGACGCTGCCGACCGGCAGCATTTACCCCAGGCACTACGGAATACCGCATGCGCGATGTTCAAAAGACTATTGCCGACTCGGACAAGAGAGTCAGGAAACAGTTTCAAGCCAGACCGCCTGCCGTCGAAGAAGATGACCTCATTTATGGAGACGTTTCCGTCCCCCCAGACGTTTTCCGTGCTCATTTCGGAGGCGACCCGAAGGATTAATAGGGCCGAGCCAACAAATTAAAAAACTCCGCCCAATCGGTCGGAGTTGTTTATTTTTTATCAGGGTCAAGGACGATAGTGATTCTGAAAGGACGAAACTAGTGTTCAGCCAATTCTGCATCAGGCGGTAAGGCGTCCTGATGGCAATGGCCACAATACGGCGGCTTCCCGTCCGGCTGGGGAAAAAGCTGGTTTAATCCGCAGCGTCCGCACGAATCCCAAACTACTTGATTGATGGACGGCGTTGATCGATGAGAAGATCTCAAAATATACCTCCAAATAACGATGTTGGATTTGTTGAATTACTCTAGAATAAGCCTGTTTATGTCTTTCAGTAAAGGTTTCAAATCAAGACCATGGACTGCTGCCCCAGATTCCAGGCTCTCAAACGGTGAAATGGCGCACCCGACGCAATGGAACCCCCGCTCCATGAGCAGTGGGGTAACTTGGGGATATCGACTGATTAATTCCCCCATCAGAATATCACCGGTAATTACCGATTTTTGATTTTTTCTTGATTGAGTTTTCTTAACTTTCTTTCGTGTTGTCATAGATAAAATACGGGTAGCTGATAGTCTACCTGTTGTCTTGAAATAAGTCAATACTAATCGATCAGCAACAGGAGCGCCATAATCCCCACGCCAAAAAGCAAAGACAACAGCTGCAGTACCGATTTGCCGGTGTGGGATTCTTTTTTCAGCTCCGGGATCAAATCTGCCGAGGCAATATAGATGAATCCGCCGATGGTCAGGGGTACGATAATCGTATGTATGGACTCCATGGAACGGCCGATAAGTAGCGTGACTACCGCACCCAATATGGCAACACTGGCGGAAAGGAAATTATAAAACAACGCTTTAGCCCTTTTCATGCCGGTGTGCAGCAAAATTCCAAAATCGCCAATCTCCTGTGGAATTTCATGCAAAATGACTGCGATAGTCGTTGTTACCCCGAGTGGCACGCTGACTAGAAAACTCCCTGCAATGATAGTGCCGTCAATAAAATTATGAAAAGCATCGCCGATCAGGTTGGTAGAAGCTACCGGGTGAGGATGGTCTTCTGACGTGGGTATATGGCAATGCCGCCACCATAAAATCTTTTCAAGGATAAAAAATGACAGTAACCCTGCCAGTATAAGCAATGACATCAATGTGATATTATACTCCGTATCCTTTATCGCCTCCGGCAACAGATGGATAAATGCGTCACCCAGCAGCCCGCCCGCGGCAAAACTGACCATAAATAGCAACACTTTTCTGAGCCGATCCATCCCGATTGATAGGGTAAAAACACCGATCAATGAAATCAGACTTATTATTATGACACTGGCGATTGTACTGACCCAAATCTGTACCATAGATATATTATATCAAAAATGCCCCCAGCCGGCCATGCTTGGCCTTCCAGCGCCAATCAGGACATGCTATCTCAGATACCCCCACGTGTGCAGACGGTCACGGTCGTTTGACCAGGTCATCCCGATGTCTGTCCGGTAAAAAATGTTCGGCACGAGGACATTCTGTGCCCGGCCATACGCAACCCGCCTGGCTTCTTCCACAGTAGCACCGCTTCCGGTAACCACCAGCACGCAGCCAGAAGTGCCGGCAACGCGCCACACATCGTCCACTTTTTTGATATCCTCAATATGGATCCCCTCTATAGTCGGGCGCGTTTTGAACGAAATGGCTAAGTCGCGGTATGTCCTCACTAATTCAGTATGGGGCTCCTGGGAAAAATAGGTCGGCAGCAGCAGGCGCACGCCCAACTGAAACCCGCGTTTGGTGTCAATCTGAAAATCTTCGCCATTCGCCATCCGGTGGAGGAATTCCCCGATCGGCATCTCAATTCCTTCCAACTGGATATGGATAGTCGGGTATCCGAAACGGCAAGTGAACTCCAGTGGATAAATGCCCCGTGCATTTACGATGCAATTGATGTCGACATACCCGACATACCGGGATGCCTTAAGCGCTGAATGCATCGGCAATAAAATTTCCCTGAACAGGTTATTTGGGGTCGACCAGTACATCAGCGTCCCCATCTCACCGGTAAATGGGCCAAGATTCCCCGGGAAAATCCGTTTGTGTTCAAAATTGATATTGATCGGATACAGGAAATCATGCCCGTTGAAATAGGCTCCGACTGCTACCTCCACTCCTGATACGTACCGCTGCAGGACAAAATGGGGAGCCCGCTGGCGCCAAATTTGCTTATTATTCTGAAAAAGTTCCAGCAAATCACGGCCATCTTCCTCCTGGCCGATGAACAGCAGGCTTTTTGGCGCACTGCCGCTCGGCTTAAAAACATACCGGGATGGGTGGGCTTTGATAAATTCTATGGCTTTATCATAATCGTCAAACTGCCACCACCGAAGCGTATTGATATCATGTTTCTTGAGCTCGGCCTGGCCAAATTCCCGGTCATCCTCCAGCTGGTCAGTGTACTCACTGCCGCCAATCACCAGCTTCCCGCGCTGCCGCAATTGATCAGCCTGCACGCCGAATCCGACGTCATCAAAAACGATCACATCTGCCCAATCAACCTCCGGCTCCCATACTTTCACCTTTTCCACAAAGCCGTCATACACATCTGCATCATCAGGATTGGAAATATATACTTTCACGCGATGCCCCTCAAGCTGAAGGCGCCAGGCCAGATCGCCGCTGACGCTCTCTTTCGATACAAACAAGAATTTCTTTATAGGATAACCACCCATATGCAAAGACATCCCATTGACTCGGGGCGTCATGCTTTCTGAAAACTTGCCGTTTCCAGTCTGATTGTTATGTGGGTTTTTACCGTCAGGTGGTTTTTCTTGGTTCATACCTTGTGCCATACAAACTGAAACATTTACGTTGTACAGCAGTATGAATAATACTCCTCATGGCCATGAATGCAAGAGTGTGGACAAGTACCCAAACCAAAAACCCGCCAAGGAGGTGACGGGGTTTGGTGTGAGAAGAACTATTGGACATTCCTTGACTTGCCTGGGATGGTAACCGCCATATAGACAGCGGATACACCGACCAGGCTGTACACGATCCGCGATAAAGCGGACATGTCACCAAAGATAGTTTCGACTAGGTCAAACTTGAATAGTCCGACGAGGCCCCAATTGAGGGCTCCGACGAGTACCAGGATCAAGGCGACCCAATCGACAGCATTCATCTTTTTCATTGTTGTTATTTTAGTTGATTATTCTGGAATGAGTACGGAATCAATCACATGAATAACTCCGTTATCGGCAGTAATATCGGTTTTAAGGACTTTTGCCTCACCGATCTTTACTCCATTATCTGAAACGGTAATTGGCAGCGAACCGCCCTGTACTGTAGCGAGAGACTGTTGTTTGACGACATCGCCAGCAAGCATCGAACCGCTGACCACATGATAGGTCAGTACTGCAGTCAGCTTGGCTTTGTCCTCAAGCAATGATTCAACGGTACCGGCTGGCAACTTGGCAAACGCCTCGTCGGTAGGGGCAAATACGGTAAATGGACCAGGACCAGAAAGGGTAGGCACCAGATCTGCGGCTTTGACCGCTGCCACCAGTGTCTTGAAGGTGCCTGCCTTTACCGCTATATCAACGATAGTAGACATAATTGTTTTTAGTTAGTTTGTTAACGTGCTACTGCAAGCCTTGCATGAATAAAGGATACCTGGTAACATAAAAACATGCAAAACGTGCATTTGAGCCCACCGGAATTAGCTCCCCTTTTCGGGGTCAACGTATCCACTATCAAACGATGGGTGGACAAAGGTTTTATCCAATCTGTTAAAACATCCGGCGGTCACCGGAGGATTTCGCGGGAACAGTTGGCAGCCTTCGTCCAGCGATACCCGGATCACGTACACAACTCGTATGTCCTGTCCCGGCTGTTGAAAAATAAACAGACCAGGCTGAAAGATTGGCAAAAATATTACCGCCACCTCCACCAAAACGAAGTACGGCAGGCAGAACAGCAGGTCCAGCAACTCTACCTAGCCAACGTGCCAATCGCCACAATTCTGGATGAAGTCATCGCGCCCGCGTTGCGCCACATCGGGGACGAATGGTTTGCCGGTCATGTGTCCGTTTTTGAGGAACATAGGATGAGTTTTATCGTCAGGGTACAATTACTTAAACTAGACCAGCTCATTCCCGATCGAACCGATACACATTCTCCACTCGCCATCCTGGCCTGTGCCGCCGGCGACCATCACGAGCTCCCTTTACTGATGGTCGGGCTGATATTAAAAAGAAACGGCAGGCGTACGACCAACTTAGGCATAAACATCTCTGCTTCCGAAATGGACAAAGCCTGCCGCCTCCTCAAGCCACAATTGGTCTGCCTGACAAAAACATACAGCCAAGGCCAAAATGCCTCGGCGTACCTGGCTCATATCAAACCAATGATAAAAAAAATTAAGGCTCGCCTGATTATCGGCGGTAATGGCTGGCCAGCATCATTACAAAAAAAATCACAAGACACCCGATATCGTTACATCCCTGATTTAGGGGCATTGGACGGATATCTCAAGAAAAATTAAATACTGCCAACTTGCCCTCTCCGCCCGTTATGCAACGGGGTGGGCATCGCGAAGTAAAACCGTAGACGCGTTTAATATTTTAAGTATTCATTCGCCTTCAAAATCAAGACACAACTTGGAGCGTGCTTGATTTTATCATCCATGACCATTTTTAGGGCTTCCCCAAGTTTAACTTTCAATACCCTAATTTGTTCAGTCCCTTCTGGGGTTGCTTTTACAAATCTCAATTTTCGAGCCAAATACAGAGCGGAGGATGATTTAATAATTGTTGTCAGCGGATATATGGTCCCCAAAAAAATAAATTCGTCGGCTATTATCCCCGCCTCTTCTTTAAGTTCTCTTTTGGCAGTCTCCAAAATTTCTTCACCTTTTTTTATTGAGCCTCCCACGACTTCAATATTATTTTTCTTTAAAGCGTAACGAAACAGGTCTATTAAATATACATATCCGTCATCATCAATTGGAAGAATACAAACGCCAATAAGCATCTCAACAATGCCGCAAATACCTTCTTTTCCATCTGGCCGGATTACTTTATCTTCACGAACTTTCATCCAGGGATTTTTATATTTTTCCTTGCTCTCTATAATTTTCCATGACCCATTAGTTTTCATAAGGTTATATTAGCACAAATTGACATCGTCATTAAGCAGGCTAACAAAAAGCCGCCCCCAACTTCGCTTAGTGGTTGGAGGTCCCGTACGAAATCTTCGATTTCTAACGGGGCAGGCATAGCGGCACTACCCTACAACCAAATTTAAACACTCCCAACCTGCTCCCGCCACATTGCGGCATAGAGCCCGCCCTTTGTAAGCAACCCACTGTGCGTCCCCTGCTCGATTAGTTTACCGTGTTCCAAAACATAAATCCGGTCAGCGTGAGCCACGGTCGACAGGCGATGGGCAATGATAATTCGCATCAAATCCGCATTCATCTTTTCCACCTTGCGGATAGTGTCAGTGATCGCCCTTTCTGTGATGGAATCGAGGCTGGACGTAGCCTCGTCAAAAATTAATAGTTCCGGGTCCCGCAACAATGCCCGGGCAATGGCTAATCGTTGGCGTTCACCGCCGGACAACTTGATCCCGCCTTCGCCGATGCGCGTGTTTAATCCCCCTTCACCGCGCGACAACAATGACTCAGCTGATGCGGAACGCAACACATCCATACAGTTTTCATCAGTGGCTTTTGGATTTACAAATAAAAGGTTTTCCCTGATCGTACCGGCGAACAACTGCGTTTCCTGGGCAACCAGCCCTATCCGTCTGCGAAAATCGGAAAAATCAATGTCATTGCTATCTAATCCATTAAAAAGTATTTTACCGCTGGTTGGACGATAGAGGCCCCCGAGCAATTTCACTAACGTTGATTTTCCAGAACCGGACGGGCCGACCAGAGCGATCGTCTCCCCGGCCCGCGCTTCCAGTGAAATGTCTTCGACAGCATGTATTTGGCTTGATTGGTACTGGAATCTTACAGCCTCAAACTTCACCGATTGCAGCACGTTGAGTTCTTTTGGCTGTGCCGGCCTTGGTTCAGGCGGTGCAGAGAACACTTCGGATAATTTTTCCAAACTCGCCCGTGCCTCCTGATAATTCGTAGCGACCGTCCCCAGTTCAGCCAATGGAGAAAAAATAAAAAAGGAATATATGAAAATGCTGAAAAACTGCCCCATTGTGATGATGCCCTGTGAAATGAGCCACAGCATGAGCAGAAGGAGAATGGATCGGATGGCATTGATGGCCGTCCCCTGAATAAAACTAATCTTGCGTATCATGACGACCTTCTTCAGTTCAAGCTCCAGTATCTTATCATTGACCGTATTCAAACGACCGATCTCCTGTGATTCCAGTCCCAAACTTTTCACCAGCTCTACATTACGGATTGTCTCAGTGGTCGATCCGGCCAAAGAGGCGGACTCGGTTACAATTTTTTTCTGGGCCGCCTTTATCCTGCGGCTTGAGAAAAAGGTAATAGACCCCAATACTGGTATCATCAGGAAATACGTCAGGCCGATTGACCAATGTACCGTCGTTGCATAGATCAGGACAAAAATAATGCCAATCACAGAAAAAAATACTATATTCACCATACTCGTGATCAGGGCCTGGGAATCGTCGCGGGCTTTTTGCATCTTACGTAAAAGCTCGCCGGAACGCTGGTCCTCAAACACGACATACGGCAGGGAAAAAGAATGTTGGACGCTGTCGGAGTATAATTTCGTCCCTAACCGCTGGGCAATGACATTAACATAATAATCCTGGAAATTTTTCGCAATCCGGGAAATCATCGCCACCGTTACTGACGCCAACAATAAAAGCAACACGCCCCTAATGAAACCACTATGCGTGTACTCATGGTACCGGCTAGCATACGTATCAACGATGATCCGAAAAATCTGCGGGTCCAACAGCGAAAATACCTGGTTGACGACGGCCAAGGACAATGCGCCGACTAATAATTTTTTATACCGTTTGAGGTATGACCAAAGTAATTTCATATTTACTAAAAAAATGTCAATTTTAAAGTGCGGACAGTATACCTTCAACTACCGTCTGTGTCAACCAATCGTGCCCAGTATAAAATAAAAAATCCGGAGACACTCTCTGTCTCCGGACTATGATTAGCTAGACTTTCCTCCTTTACTTAGTCCCAATAATACCTAACACCGTCAGCGCGGCAATGACAATACCCATGAGAGATTCTCCGGCAATGGCACCGCTACAGAGTGAGTAGGTGTACCGGTCGGTCCGCTCCGCATTCCACTTCATGAAGAAGAACGCGATGAGCGCGCCGAGGAATATTCCCAGCGAGCTTGAGAACGTCACGATCATACCCAGGCTCAGCCCGAATGCTGAAGGAATGAACTTCTTCGCTTTTTCTGGTACAACCTTGGGGAGGATGTACAGGACGACACCGACGAAGCTGCCGATGAGCAGCCCCCACTTGGCTGTGTAGTGCAGCTGGCTGAAGCCCTTTGAGAGGAGCTGTGCCACTGCTGCCCACGCTTGCGCCGCCGGTGCTGGCCACGCTTCTGTGCCAATGACCGAAGCGGTCGGCACGAGCAGGTAGTACACCGGCACCGAGGCCAGGACACCGAAGAAGACGCCGAGGTACTGCGCGAGGAACTGCTGCCGTGGTTTGGCGCCCAGGCAGTAGCCAGACTTCAGGTCTGTCAGCAAGTCGGCTGCGTTGCTCGCCGTACCGGCTGTCACCCCAGCGGTCATGAGGTTGGTCGTCGTATTACCTGACGCTAGGACTCCGAAGAGCAGCTGGGTAACCTTCCCCATCGCGCCAATTGGCGTAATGTCGGTTTCACCCGTCGCTCGGCACGCGACCATGGCGAGGAAGAACGACAGCGCCACGGCAATAATGCCCATCCACCAGGACGTGCCGAACGCGAACATCAGCACGAGGATGCAGCCGATGCAGGAAAGTGACGCACCCCAAGCAAACCAGGAGCTCGGCACTTCTATGGCAGCCATGTTTGCATGCAGAGTCGATTTGCTCTTCGCCTTCTGGATGCCCGTCACCGATCGAGCGATTGTCTTCCACTGCGCGAAGAACCCGATCAGCGTTGGGATGACCATGATTGGCACGCCAGTCCAGACGCTCCACTTGATAATGGAAAGCGGCGTCGCTGGATCCTGGGGTACCGTGATGGCACCATGGCTGACGGCGTACGGTGCCATAGCAAAGTAGTTGATCAACGCTCCCAGGAGCATTGACCACCCCACGTGCATGCCAATGATGGCACCAACCGCTACCATAAGCAGGCTAACGTCAAACCCAATCGTCCATCTGGCAAGCGGTAAGCCCATGAGCGTCCCAGGGAGGGGAAGCGTTTCCGGTATGCCGAAGGGAATTTTAGCACCCGTCAACCACTTCAGCCCAGCACCGCACAGACCAGCGATGCCCAGTGACTTCGCCTGGCTCAACGCCGTGGAACCTTTCGCGTACAAGCTACGCAGTGTCGACGCCGCAACGATTCCGCTAGGGAACTTCAGCTGCTCTAGGTTGATCATTTGCCGCTTCATGGGGATGGCCATGAACACGCCAAGGCTGGACGAGCAGATCATGAAGAGGATGAGCGCCAGTGGGGGGATGTTCTGACCGGTAATCAGCAGAAACGCAGGTACCGCGGCGACCAGCGGGGTGACAATTGCGGCACCGGCAGATGACGCGGTCGACTGCATGCAGTTGTTCTCCAGGATGCTCATGTCGCTGGAGAAGAAACCCGGAACGAGTTTCCGGAAAACTTTCCAGATGGCAAACGACAGCACGCACGAGGTAATGGCGACGCCCATACCCCAGCCGATCTTCAGCCCAACGTACAAGTTAGAAACTGACATGATCATGCCGAGGATGGCACCCATCGCAACGGCACGGAATGTCAGTTGACGCATACTATCACCGCGATAGTACTTTTGGTACCAATACGAGTCGCGTTCCTCCGGCTTTAGCGCTAGCATCTCTTCCTGAGTAGGAATCCCTGGATCCGTCTGAGGATCCTTTCTTTCAGACATAAAAACCTCCAGTGTATATAGTTTCAGTAATTCAACTCATCCTAAAAAGTGCTATGAGAACATCGGAATACAGTGCACATGGATGGCTAAAAACCACCTCCTTTTCAATTGTATTAAGTTATAAAAGTGCTAAAATTCTGCCCCCATCTTACTCTATATGCAACTTATGTCAAATACAAAAAACCATATAATTCCTTATTGTAATCTATAGTATATTACATGTTTATTCCTCGACCTCCATCGAATTGTTACCGGCCCGTTTCCGTTCGTTGATAGTCAGATATTTTTTCCGCAGTCGGACGCTTTTTGGCGTTACTTCCAGATATTCGTCCTCAGCCATAATTTCCAGGCCGCGTTCGATAGACAGCTCCAATGGCGGCGCCAGCTGGATCGCATCATCCGATCCGGAGGCCCTCATGTTGGTTAATTTCTTTCCCTTGATCGGATTTACAGCGATATCGACGCCTTTGGACGTATTGCCAATGACCATACCCTCATACACTTCGGTGGCAGGAAAAATATACAGTGTTCCGCGCTGCTGCAGATTATCCAGAGAATATCCGAGCGCCTTGCCGGTAGCCATGGAAATCATCGAACCGACATCGCGTTTCCTGATCTCACCCGCCAACGGCCGGTACCCGATGAATCGCGAGCACAAAATACCCTCACCTTTCGTATCCACTATAAACTCACTGCGGTAGCCGAGCAGGCCGCGAGTAGGAATTTCGAACAGCATACGGACTACGCCACCGGTATGCTCCATATGGGTCATGATCCCCTTGCGTTTGCCCATTTTTTCTATAACTATTCCGGACGAGGCTTCCGGTACATCAATTGTCGCTTCCTCATAAGGCTCCATCTTTTTCCCCTCGATCTCCTTGATGATGACCTGGGGCTGGGACACCTGCACTTCATACCCCTCGCGCCGCATATTCTCGATCAGAATGGATACGTGCAATTCGCCCCGGCCGTATACTTTATATGAATCAGATGAAAAATCAATTTTCAGCCCGACATTTACCTCCAACTCCTTTTCCAGTCGTTCGCGCAATTGCCGGTTCGTCACGAACTTGCCTTCCCGCCCGGCAAAAGGAGAACTGTTTACCAGGAAATCCAGAGAAATTGTCGGCTCATCAACTGAAATTGCCGGCAAAGCTTCTTGGTCTTCTCGCTCGCATAACGTCTCGCCGATGTCTATCTCCGGAAAACCCGCCAGCATGACAATATCGCCAGCATCGGCCTGTTCTGATTCGACCCGTTGCATGCCTTTAAAGGTGAATAATTTGGTGACTTTCCCCGTCTGTGAGATGCCACTGGGTTTTTTCAGGACCAACGTACTGCCCAATTTGACAGTGCCCTCATATACGCGTCCGATCGCCAAGCGGCCCAAATAATTATCATACCCCAGGTTGAACGGCTGGAACCGAAACGGCGCGGTGACGTCAGCCAGGGCCGGATGGACTTTTAATAAAATCGTGTCTAACAGCGGAGTCAGGTCCTTTGAATCGTCGGCTAGGTTCATTTTAGCGATGCCGTCACGGCCAATGGCATACACGACCGTAAAATCCAGCTGCTCATCATCGGCACCCAAATCCAGAAATAGCTCATAGACCTCCTCCTGTGCCAAATCCGGATCAGCGGCCGGTTTGTCGATCTTGTTTATTACCACGATTGGCTTCAAGCCCAGCTCGAGGGATTTTTTCAAGACAAAGCGCGTTTGCGGCATCGGACCTTCCTGGGCGTCAACTACCAACAAGACGCTGTCAATCGAGCGCAGGACGCGTTCTACCTCAGAGCCGAAGTCTGCGTGGCCCGGCGTATCGACAATATTAATTTTCGTATCGCGGTAAAATACCGAAGCATTTTTTGAATAAATAGTAATACCCCGTTCTTTCTCAAGCGCGTTCGAGTCCATGCTGGCATTGGCGTCAGTGACCATGCCCGTCTGCCGCATAATGGCGTCAGTCAGCAAGGTTTTGCCGTGGTCTACGTGGGCGATAATGGCGATGTTACGGATTTCCATACTCTCTCTATATGCTAAAACGTATTACTCCCGCACGTGGCAAGAGTAAACTTACTAGTTAGTTAACGAAACCGGCGAGGCGCATAGCCGAGACGGGAACGATGAGGAGGCACGCGGCGTCGGGGAGCATACTGACGGCCACGGCCGTTATCACCCGGCCGTTGGTTGATGTCTGCATGCGGCTCGTGTCTGGCTGGCGGTAATGACGGCAATGGTTTTACAGACAAGGAAGTCCTAATCAACCGTTCAATGCTCCGGACATCCTGCCGTTCCTCAAACATGGCGAACGATACGGCTCGGCCAGTGCGGCCGGCCCGCGCGGTGCGGCCGATCCGGTGAACGTAGTCCTCTGCCTGCATCGGTAAATCAAAATTTACGACTAATTCTATCCCGGTCACATCAATGCCCCGCGCGGCGATATCAGTAGCGATCAGTACCCTGTATTTGCCGGACTTGAACCCGTCCAAAGCGTCCCGGCGTTGCGCCAAACTTCGATTTGAATGAATCTCCGCCGCCTTATGGCCCATTGCTAGGACACGATGCGTCAGGCGTTTTGCGCCAAATTTTGTCCGGGTAAACACCAACACTGGGCCGAGTGTCTGTGACAACAACACTTCCAGAAGCCGCCCCTTATCTTCCTTGGTAACAAAAAAAACTTCCTGAGTAACCTGATCGACCGTAGTGCCTGGACGGGCGATTTCGACGCTGATGGGCAATTTCATATGTCGCTCGGCAATGGCCACGATTTCTTTCGGCATCGTTGCGGAAAAAAGAAGTGTTTGGCGGTCATGAGTTGGCAGCGCGGCTAATATTTTTTTGATCTGAGGCGCAAATCCCATATCCAGCATGCGGTCGGCTTCATCCAGGACAAGTACGCGGACTCCGTCCAGACGGACAGTTCGCTGTTCTACATGATCTAGCAGCCGGCCGGGGGTAGCAATGACAATATGCGGATTATTCCGTAATTGCTGTCGTTGGACATTCATCGACGCCCCACCGATCAGGACTGCTGTCCGGAGCCCAAATGAACGGCCGAGCTCTGCCAAAGCTTCATCTACCTGGATAGCCAGTTCACGGGTCGGCAATAACACCAGGCCCTTGCCGTTTATTTGCGCCAGGCGCTGGAGCATGGGTATGCCAAAAGCCAATGTCTTGCCGGTCCCGGTCTGGGCAATACCGATCAGGTCCTTGCCCTCTATCGCTACTGGGATTGACCGCTCCTGAATAGGAGTTGGCTCGGTAAATTTGAGCCGTTCGAGGGCTTCAAGCAACCGTGGCGCAATGCCTAAGCCATGGAATCCATTGGTCGGTATAGTGTCGGTTTCTGAATGTTGACTGTCAGTCATGTGTTGTATTGATACAAAATAAAAATCCTGCGTGAGGATTTGCTAAAGTGCCGAAAGTATAGATGATTAGCACTAATATGTCAAGTGTTTACGGCACCTCCCTGATTTCGAACTTCTCGATCCCTTTCCCGTCACGAATAAAATGAAACGTCCCTTCCACCCTTTTTCCTGCCAGCACCAGGGGCAGCCATTTCGTATCGCTTACCCACATAAGGTCATAAGGAATTTTTTTAAAAGAAAACCATGCCGGTTTCATCTCGTCTGTTTCCTGCGGCTCACCCTGCCATTTTTTTAATACATACACATACATTTCCGTATTCCAGTCGGGCTTATTTTTGAAATAAAAAAGTATTCTGCCCATATACACCAGGTCTTTTTCGGAAGCAGTAACGACTGCCTCTTCCTCTAATTCGCGTATCGCCGCCCGCTCATTCGTCTCACCGGGATGGATTTTTCCACCGAAACCGTTCCACCAGCCAATGCCAAATCCTCGCTTTTTCATGGCAAGGGAAATTTCATTCTCCCGTATTAATAGACATAATGTCGTACTGACCATATTCACAAGTATACATCATTTGTCCATCGGCCAAAAAACTCCGAACTCAGTTCGCAAATATGTATATGGACTCGATATTCGAATCACGCCGTTACCGGTTCAGTAAACTGGCTATTATATAATGAAGCGTAGAAACCTTTTTTCGCCAGAAGCTGTTCGTGTTTGCCCTGCTCGACGATGTTGCCGTCCTTCATCACCAAAATAAGGTCAGCGTTGCGGATTGTTGAGAGCCGGTGGGCGATAACAAAGCTGGTCTTGCCTTTCATCAGTCTTTCCATGGCTTGCTGGATCAGCACTTCAGTACGCGTATCAACCGAACTGGTCGCTTCGTCCAAAATAAGCATCGGCGTCTTGATCAACATGGCGCGGGCGATAGTCAGGAGCTGTTTTTCGCCCTGCGAAATATTGTTCGCCTCTTCGTCCAACACCATATCATACCCATGCGGCAACGAGTGGACGAAATGGTCGACGTGGGCCGCTTTGGCCGCCTCGATAATTTCCTCTTCCGTCGCTTCCGGTTTGCCGTAAGCTAAATTTTCACGGATAGTGCCATTGAACAGCCAGGTATCCTGTAAAACCATGCCAAACAGTTTCCGCACGTCCGCCCTTTTCATAGACTGGATATTGACGCCGTCAACTTTGATGACGCCGCTGTTGACCTCATAAAACCGCATTAACAGGTTGACCATGGTTGTCTTGCCGGCGCCGGTGGGACCGACGATAGCAATGCGTTGGCCAGGTTCCACATGGGCCGTAAAATCGCCGATGATGATCTTGTCAGGATTATATCCGAAATGCACGTGGTCAAATTCGACTGCACCGCGGACGCTGGTCAGCGCCTTTGAGTCAGCCGAGTCAGTCGTCTCTTCGCCTTCGGCCAAAAACTCAAAAACGCGTTCGGCAGAAGCGGCGGTCGATTGCAGCACGTTGGCGATATTGGCGGTCTGGATGATCGGCTGGTTGAATTGGTTGACGTATTGGATGAATGCTTGAATATCCCCGATATTGACACGGCCATGAATGGCCAAATAACCGCCTAACACGGTCACTGCGACATACCCGATATTACCGACAAAGTTTATGATCGGGAATAATAACCCGGATAAGAATTGCGATTTCCACGCACTGCCGTACAACTCAGTATTGTGTTTGGTAAAAATGGCGATTGAGCGCTGTTGCCCATTGAATACTTTCATAACATTGTGGCCCCCGTACATTTCCTCGATGTGCCCGTTGAGATGGCCGAGAGTATCCTGCTGTTTCTTGAAATACTGTTGTGAGCGTTTTACCACCAGCATGATCAGGCCGAAGCTGAGCGGCAGCGTGACGATCGCAACGAGGGTCATTTGCCAGCTGATCGACAACATCATAGCCAAGATGCCGATGATCATGGTCACTGAAGTGATGATCTGCGTCATGGATTGGTTGAGTGTTTGACTGACGGTATCCACATCATTCGTGATCCGGCTCAGCACTTCGCCGTGTGTCGTACGGTCAAAATACCGTAACGGCATGCGCCCAATTTTCGTCGAAATATCCTTGCGGAAACGATACGTAACTTTTTGGGTGACGCTGGTCATGACCCAGCCTTGGATATAACTGAATAAAGCGCTGAGGCCAAACAAGATGAGCAGTTCGATTGCGATATTGATTAATTTCTGATAATTAAATGACGGCCGGGTCGACAGGTCAAGTGTAGCAATGGTATTCAGAGAAGCTGTTGGGATCTTGCTGGTCATAGCCGGCGGCATTTTTTTCAGCAAATCTGCGCCAGTCGTACCAGCGGGAATTGTAGTGCCGGCCGGCAGCTGTTTGATCATCTGGTCATAGGCGGTCCGGTTGATGAAATCAGTTACCACCTGATTAGTCATACGACCAAGAATTTTCGGGCTGGCGATGGCAAATATCGTGCTGGCGATGGTAAAAACAACAACCACCGTCAGTGAAATCCAGAACGGCTTCAAGTAACCCCATAATTGCTTCATGGTTTTCTTGAAGTTTTTCGGTTTTTGGGGGACGCCCATCATGCCCATCGGACCGCCGCGACCCATCGGACCCATTGCCTCCGGCTTGGCCGCTGCGTTGGAACTTTGTTGAACGGGCGTTGGTTCTTTTTGGGTACTCATATAGTTGCCTCCGAGGTCACGTGTTTAGGCGCACGTCCGGGGTGGCTGCGCAGTTCTTCTTCGGACAACTGAGAAGAAGCGATTTCGCGATAGACATCACAGGTCTTCATGAGTTCATTGTGCGTCCCTTGTCCCACGATCCGACCTTCGTCGAGGACAATTATCTTGTCTGCATTCATGATTGTACTAATTCTCTGCGCCACGATGAGTACAGTCTTATTTTTTGTGGCCGAGACGAGTGCCTGGCGCAATTTCGCGTCAGTGGCAAAATCGAGTGCGGAAAAACTGTCATCAAAAATGAATAATTCTGGTTTGCGGATAATGGCGCGGGCAATAGAGAGGCGTTGTTTTTGCCCACCGGAAACATTCGTCCCGCCCTGTGAAATATCCGCCTGGTATTGGCCGTCTAACTGCTCTATAAAGTGTTTTGCCTGGGCGATTTCAGCGGCCTGCCTCACTTCATCATCCGTGGCGTTTGGCGCACCGTATTTCAGGTTACTCTCCACTGTCCCGGAAAATAATACTCCACGCTGCGGCACATATCCGATTTTTGAGTAAATATCTTCCATACGCATCTGGCGTATGTCTACATCGTCAATTTTAATAGCTCCCTTGGTAACGTCATAAAATCTCGGAATGAGATTGATCAATGTGGATTTCCCGCTGCCCGTACTGCCGACGAAAGCAGTGGTTTGGCCCGGCAAGGCAGTGAAAGAAATGTCATGGAGCACTGGTTGATCAGCTTCTGCGTAACTAAAAAATACATTGTCAAACTCAACCTTGCCGCTATGGATGGCTGTACCCTCCACCGGTTTTTGGGGATCCTTGATAGTCGCTTCAGTCCCGATCACTTCGCCAATACGTTCGATTGAAACCGCGGCACGCGGCACCATAATGAACACCATAGTGATCAACAGGAAGGCGAAAATTGCCTGCATGGCATATTGCATGAAAGCCATCATTTGTCCGATTTCCAAGCCTCCCAAATCAATCTGATGCGCCCCGTACCAGACAATCGCCAACGTGGTCAGGTTCATGATGAGCATCATGACCGGCATCATGATAACGAGTAAACGATTGACGAACAAATTAACCTTGGTTAATTCAATATTTGCAACATCAAATTTTTTTTCTTCAGCTGGTTCGCGGTTAAAAGCGCGGATAACCCGCAGGCCGGTCAGTATTTCCCGACTGACCAAATTCACTTTATCGACTAATTTTTGGAGGCTCTTGAATTTTGGGATGGCAAATTTGAACAAAACAGCGATGATCGTAATCAAGATACCGACTGCCAGACCCATGATCCAGGTCATCGAGGGGGCGTTATGATACGCTTTGATGATAGCCCATACGCCCATGAACGGTGCCATCAGGGCCATCCGCAACAATATACCGGCCACCATCTGGATCTGTTGGACATCATTGGTTGACCGGGTGATAAGCGATGCAGTTGAAAAAGTATTGAATTCGTGGAGCGAAAAGCTTTCTACCTTTGCGAACGCTGCTGCCCGGATATCACGGGAAAA
>JBAYGJ010000002.1:0-55788 GCA_041666685.1 Patescibacteria group bacterium
CATGAAGCTGGAGAAACGGAAGAAATACCTCCATGTCGCCCTTAACAGCACACTCGAAGAAGCGAGAGAAATCATTTCTCAATTACCGACTTCGAACAGGATATTAATTGAGGCGGGCACTCCTATGATAAAAATATACGGGGCAGAAGCCGTTTCCCAGATTAAGTCCATTGCTCCTCCCGGAGCCTACATAGTGGCGGATAACAAATGTACAGATTTAGCGCCGCGTGAAGTAGAAATGATGGCCAATGCCGGCGCCAATGCCGCCACCTGTCTAGGAGTCGCGCCAATCGAAACGATTGATAGTTTTATAGAGGAATGCCAAAAATACAATATTGATTCGATGATTGACATGATGAATGTCGACAACGCACTGTCGGTCTTGAAGAAACTGAAAAAATGCCCCACCGTTGTGATGTTGCATCGGGGGGTTGACGAAACCGAATTTTCAAAAGAAAAGCAGATCCCTTACTACCAGATAAAACAGATCAAAGGAAATTATGATGTTCTTGTGGCGGTAGCGGGTGGTGATACGACGCGGGAGGTCCAGAGGGCAATTTTTAACGACGCGGACATTGTCGTCGTCTGGAAAAATTTTTATCAACCAAGCGCAGAGACAGCCCAGTTGGCCGACTCATTTTTGAGGGAGATAAAATAATTTTGTTTATTTTTGCTTGACCGTTTGGGATATTGCTTTAATCCCCTCGAGCACTTCAACCGGCAGGGCAAAAATCACGGTCTTTGACGGGTCCGGGTTTATTTTTTCTATTGTTTGTAATGTTCTCATGGAGAGGCCACCGGGGACTGAACTGAGCACGTGGGCCGCCTGAGCCAGCCGTTCTGATGCCTGGTATTCCCCTTCTGCCCTGATAATGACGGCGCGACGCTCACGTTCTGATTCGGCCTGTTTGGCCATGACGCGTTTCATGTCGGCGGGGAGTTCGATGTCTTGGATTTTTATATCCGTAACCAAAATCCCCCAGGATTGGGTAGCTGCGCTGACAATTTTTTGTACTTCTTCGGCAATCTTTTCGCGTTCGGAAAGGAGAGGATCAAGTTCGATGGCGCCGATGACGTCACGAAGAGCAGCCTGCGCATATTGCGAAACTGCCGTCGTATAGTCCTTGATGTTCAGAATTGCGTTTTCGGCATTTTCTACCTGGAAATAGACAACTGCATTTATGCCCACCGGGACATTGTCTTTGGTAATGACTTCCTGCTGCGGAATGTCAGTGGTGGTTATGCGCAGATCAACTTTCATCATTCGTTGGAAACCGACAAAGATCCAGGTCAAGCCCGGCATCCGGGTGCCTGTAAATTTCCCAAGCGTCAAAACGACGCCGCGTTCATATTGGTCAATAATCCTCAGGCCAAGAAGGATAAAGAAACCGACAATGATGATTGGCCAGATTAAAATGAGAAGTATTTCCATATGTTCAATTATAGCACAAGCTATAAAAATGGAATAGTTCAACTGTGGTGCGCCTAGCAGGACTCGGGTGCTGGGCAGCGCCCCCGCAGTGCGGGGTCGACGCTCAACAACCCCTCATTATTTTCGGGGTTTGTTTCGCTCCTGCCCTTCGAGTCCAGTGCCATTTTAATTGGTGGTACTAAACTGAAGTCTATATACTTTTCGAAGTGCGCCCAGCAGGACTCGAACCTGCAACCTTAGGCTTAAGAGGCCTCTGCTCTACCATTGAGCTATAGGCGCGTAAGATGGGGATAGTGTAGCAAGTAAGTGAAATTATTTCCAGGCCGGCACCATTTACCCCTAGGATTATTAATACTCAGTAAAAATTGCGCTGAGGAATACTATCAACATCAGGATACACATACTGATGACTGCCCAAAACTGCCAGGATTGATATGCTTTTTTCTTTGGTTTTTCTTGTTGTTGGTTGGGTTGCGGTTGGATTTGTTGATCCATATGATTTGTAAGTTAATTTTGGTATCCCCGCTTGGAATCGAACCAAGATGTCTAGCTTAGAAGGCTAGCGCTCTATCCATTGAGCTACGGGGACTTGTTAAAGTTGCCGCTCTATCCGCTCCGACGCTCCGACTAAAACGTCGGAGGTCCGGAGCCCCGACTATTACGTCGGGGTTGAGCTACGGGGACTTATTTTTTTAGCGACAATGCCCGCTTGATAATCGTGGCACTATCTTTTTTCAGTGAGTTGTAGAATTTTATTCTGCTGATGCGCCGGACATCTATCCATTCTGGCTTTTGTACGTAGCCGAGCTCTTCACCGACCAGATTTTTGTCTGTTATCGCGCCGCTGACTCGTTTGCAGAGGAAGTAGATGCAAATAGCATGGACTGATTTTTTATGATTTCTAAAGGTGAAGAATGACGATGAGCACCAGACCGGCAAACCGACGTTAACTTTCAAGCCAGTTTCTTCCCAGAATTCACGCTTTAGTGTCTGTCCCACCGTTTCGTGCTTATGTCCGCCCCCGCCGGGGAAATCATAGCCATCCCATTGTCTAGATAGTAATACTTTGTTTTTTTCAATCAACACACCATAAACAGAAGGCCGATATGTTAGTTTTTTTACCGGTACCCGTTGCAGGTTCCAGAACACATCATGACAAACGACAGTTTTTGGCGAAGTTTTGGGCATAATGATCCTGCTGAATGTATCAGTAATATTTGATCAAGTCAACTCGTATATATTGTACTTCGTGCCAGCCGACAAAGCAAAGGATCGGCTACTTGACAATGTGCCAATAATCCCTATAATAACGGTTACTAATTAACTGTACGGGTTTCTCGGTTTGGGGCCGGTTAACGCCCCTGTACTGGGTTCCCGCGAAAGGACAAACAGCATGTTAACCAAACCGGAAAAGGATAAGATTATTGACAAGTATAAGACGCACGCACAGGACACCGGATCGCCGGAGGTCCAGATTGCCATCCTCTCTGAGGAGATCAGCCGTTTGACCGGGCACCTCCAGGACCACAAGAAAGATTTTTCCTCGCGCCGCGGATTGCTCCGCAAGGTCGGATTGCGCCGCCGGCTGTTGAAATATCTGGAAAAGGACAACCCGAAAAGTTACGAGAACTTGACCAAGAAACTTAAACTGAAAACTAAGCAGGCTCATGATCAAGCATAAGGATCAGCGAGTCGGCGTTTTCGTCGACGTGCAGAACATGTATTATTCAGCCAAGAACCTTTACGGTCAAAAGGTCAATTTTGGCGAAATCCTGAAAACGGCCGTTGCAGACCGGAAGCTGATCCGGGCCATGGCCTATGTGATCAAGGCCCAGAACGCAGACGAGCAGAAATTTTTTGATGCACTGTCAAACCAGGGTTTCGAAGTGAAGATGAAGGACTTACAGGTTTTCTGGGGCGGCCACAAAAAAGGTGACTGGGACATCGGGCTGGCTATGGACGTCATCCGCCTGTCCACCAAGCTGGACGTGGTCGTATTGGTGACTGGCGATGGGGATTTTGTTCCGTTGATCGAATACATGAAGAACCATGGCCAGTTTGTCGAAGTGGTGGCATTCGACGAGTCAGCTTCGAGCCAGCTGACTGCCGCTGCTGACGCTTTTACTAATCTGAGTGAAAATAAGAAAAAATACCTTTTACCTGCGTCGGATATTCGTGGCCGGCGTCGTTAATTTGGGCAATGCTCTTTGGAATTACAAATAATTAATAGGCCGTTCGTCAATCTGCCAGGAACCGTGAATTACGCTTACTACTTTTCGTAGACTTTTATCTCCAGTGAACTGTCGGTCCACTCCGGATAAAGGTTTATGAAGTGGTAGCGCTAGAGCCGGATCCGCAACGTGATGGGCAGGCCAAGAAGGAAAAAAGTATGTCTAAGATCGAAAAGTTTTCTACAGAAATCGCCGGCCGCGAGCTGACTTTTGAAGTCGGCCGATTCGCCGGCCAGGCCAATGCCGCCTGTGTCGTGCAGTATGGCGATACGGTCGTACTCGCTACGGCTGTCATGAGCAAAAATACGCGCGAAGGCATCGATTACTTCCCGCTCCTCGTTGATTACGAAGAGAGGCTGTATGCCGCCGGGAAAATTAAAGGCTCGCGTTTCATCAAACGCGAAGGACGGCCTACTGACGAAGCAATCCTGACTTCCCGTCTGGTAGACCGATCAATCCGCCCGTTGTTCAATCAGTCAAGCCGGCAGGACGTGCAGGTGGTGCTGACCGTATTGTCCGTCGACCAGGAGAATGATCCTGATATCATTTCACTTCTGGCGGCCTCATGCGCGCTGTCGATTTCCAATATTCCCTGGAGCGGCCCGGTGGCCGGCGTACGTATCGGCCAGATCAACGGCGAGTGGGTGCTGAATCCGACCTATGCGGCCCGTGAAAAAAGCGTCATGGACCTGGCCGTGATCGGGAAAGCTGATAAAATTACCATGATCGAGGCCGGCGCGCTCCAGATGTCCGAAGATACCATGTATGCCGGTATGGAGTTTGCGCAGAAGCATATCGCTAAACTCATTTCTTTCATCAATGACATCCAGACGAAGATCGGCAGGCCGAAAGAGTCTATTGCCTCTACGGGACCGACGGAAGAGGAGAAAGCTAAGTCGGAAAAACTGAAGGAAAAAGTAAAGAATTTCTGTCAGGCCAAGATCGGGTCAGTTTTTGAACATAAGGACCGGCATGCCCAGGGCGAGGCGATGGATGCCCTCCGGACCCAACTGGAAGAAGTACTCAAAGCGGATAATGAAGTTACGAAAGAAGAGCGGGCCAAAGGGCTTAAAATGGTGGATGGCATATATGAGGTAGAGTCCCGGCGCATGGTACTGGAAGAAGGCCGGCGCGTTGATGGCCGGGCAGTAGATGAAATCCGTCCGTTATCGGCTGATGTGGCATTACTCCCCCGCACGCATGGTTCCGGTTTATTCAACCGCGGTGAAACCCAGGTATTATCAGTAGTTACGCTCGGATCCCCAGGTGACGAACAGACGATGGACTCAATGGAAGAGTCTGGTAAAAAGCGTTTTATGCATCATTATAATTTTCCGGGCTTTTCCACCGGTGAGGTGGCTCCTGTCCGATCGCCAGGCCGCCGCGAAATTGGCCATGGCGCGTTGGTAGAAAAAGCCCTGTCCCAAGTGATGCCCGCCAAGGATAAGTTCCCCTATACGATTCGTGTCGTATCGGAAGTGCTGTCATCAAACGGCTCAAGTTCGCAGGCATCGTGCTGCGGTTCGTCATTGGCGCTGATGGATGCCGGCGTGCCGATTCTCGATCCGGTAGCCGGTATTGCGATGGGTTTGATTTCCGACGAAAAAGACCCGTCACGATTCAAGGTGCTGACAGATATCCAGGGCATTGAGGATCATAATGGTGATATGGATTTCAAGGTGGCCGGTACTAAGAATGGCATCACGGCCATCCAGATGGACGTGAAACTGGACGGCATTTCGCTCGAAGTGGCCAGACAGGCACTTGATGGCGCCAAGAAAGCCCGCTTGCAGATATTGGATGTGATGACAAAAGCCATCCCGGCTCCGCGGGCCGAGCTGTCAAAATATGCGCCGCGCATCACCATGCTGAAGATCAATCCGGAACTGATCCGCGAAGTGATCGGCAAGGGCGGCGAAACGATCAATAAGATCATTGATGAATGCGGCGGAGCTGATGTCATCAAGATTGATATTGAGGATGATGGTCTGATATACATCACTTCGGCTCATGCTGACATGGCGAAGAAGGCTGAAGATTGGATCCAGAATATCGTTAAAGAAGTATTGCCGGGAGAAATATATGAAGGAACGGTGACGCAGATCCTGAAAGACCGCAACAGCGGCGGTGAAATCGGCGCGGTCGTGGAAATAGCGCCAGGCAAGGACGGCATGGTGCACATTTCGGAATTTTCTCAGGGACGTATCAGGAATGTTTCTGATGTCGTACATGTGGGGCAAAAGATAAAAGTCAAAGTGGTTGACGTGGACAAGGAGCGGGGCCGGACGAGTCTGTCGGTCAAGGCTTTGGGGACGGACAGTGATTTGGTCATCCCGCCGTCAGCTCTTGATACGTCAGGCGGTTTTGACCGAGGCGGATCCCGCGGACGCCCGAGCGGTGGTCGTCCCCCATTCAGACACGGCCCGAGATAATTTATTTCTACTCATTATGATTGTTACCATCAGCGGCAAGCCTGGTTCCGGTAAAAGTACCGTCGCCGAACGGCTGGCCGCTGATTTGGGGTATAAGCGGTATTATGTCGGTGCCATGTGGAGAGAAGCTGCCCGGGCGCGCGGGATGAACATAACTGAGTTTGGGGCTTTGGCAAACCGCGATTCTTCCATCGATATTGGGTTTGAGAAGTCCATCGAAGAGCTCGGACAGCGTGAAGATAATTTTGTGATCGAAAGTCGGACAGCATGGCATTTCATTCCCCACTCGATAAAAGTTTTTATCGATGTCAGCGACGATGAAGGCGCCAAGCGGATATGGGGGGCTCTCCAGAAAAAAAATTCAAGCGACCGGAGCGAAGAAAAACATTTGACCACCCTGGCCGCCGTACTGGAGTCTGTCCGTGACCGTATTTCCAAGGAAACTATCAGGTACCAGAAATATTATGGCATTGATATTTTTGATCGCGTGAACTACGACCTGTTCCTGGACGCCACTACACTAGACCAGGCACAGGAGTACCAGGCAGTATATTCGTTTGTTAAGAAACACCTGAAAAAAAACTAATAAAAGCCAAAAAGATTGATTATCCGATATTGTGGATAATTATTTTTTATTATTTTAATCTTTTTTTACGAAAATTGAGAAAAAAATGTAATATTAGCCATTAGTTGCTATTGACAAAGGCGTTTTTATGTGATATACTGGCTTTGTTAAGTTTTTTAATAAGTTATCAACAGTTTTCGCAGCGGATATCAGAATGCTTTGGACGCATGGTTCCAAATCAGTCTGTTATCTACTGCACGAGGACTAAAAAGTTGGCAGTCCGATTGTGCTGCGACGCGCGGCACAATGATCAAAAAATCAAACAAAACAAAAAGGTTCGTCCTTAGTCATAAAAGACTAGAGACATAACCACGAGGTGGTAGATAATATAATTGCTTTTTGAAAGCCAACACAAAAGCTTCAACGACTGTATCCACAAAATGTTGGTGTCTGCCAGCAATGGCGGATGTCAGCTAGGAATAACAGTCGTCGGGGTGGTTGACGCTCAAAAAGTAATTATATTAATTTGGGGGCGGTCATACCGCCCCCTTTTTTTTGTTTCGAAAACCCCTTTGGGAAAGTGGTTTTCGACGCATTCCGCAAAGAGCGGTGTTACTCGGCGCGGGACCTTATAACCCACACCTCGCAACGATCTATTTTGATTGGTATACTTATGGCATGACAAAACCGACTTGGCGGGAGGAAAACAATCTTTGGGAGAGCGGCTACAAATTTGTGGCTGGTGCCGATGAGGCCGGGCGCGGCGCATGGGCCGGACCGCTGGTTGCCGCTGCTGTCATCTTGCCGAAAAATTTCAAGGCGACGGGATTGAATGACTCGAAAAAACTTTCTCCGATTCAGCGAGAACGGTTGTTCGGGATTATCAAATCCCAGTCAGTTGCTTGGCAAGTGTCAATTATTTCCGTCCAAGAAATCGACAGGCGTGGTGTCGGTCGAGCAAATATGAAAGCGTTGCGGCAATGCGTTGAGCATTTAAAAAAGAAACCTAACTTCGTTTTGGTCGACGGCTTCAAAATTGATTTCGATTCAACCCTATCAAAAAGAATAATCCATGGCGATGCGCGTGTTATGACAATCGCTGCCGCTTCCATCATCGCAAAGGTTACTCGGGACCACATCATGGTCGGTCTCCATAATAAATTCCCGCAGTATCATTTTGACAGGCATAAAGGATACGGTACGGAATTGCATCATCAAGCCATAAAGCGGCACGGCGTACTGGCACTACATCGACGTTCATATTTGCCAATTAAGAAGTTAGTAAAAAACATACATACGTAGTTGTGCTATAATACTGATATATGGCAGAAGCAAAAGAACCGACAATATTCTTGAATGCCAAGGAGATTCTGAAGACACTGGGCGTTTCTCATGGCCAGGTGGTCATGGATTTAGGTTGCGGTTCGGGATATTTCGTCATAGAGGCTAGCCGATTGGTCGGCGATAGCGGCAAAGTCTATGCGGTGGACGTCCAGAAGCCCGCCCTCTCTACCGTAGCCAGCAAGGCCGCCACGTACGGATTGACGAACATTAAAACTGTCTGGTCGGACGCGGAAGTTTACGGCGCCGCCCGAAAGATTAAAAACGCTTCAATTGACGTTATGCTGCTGATCCAATTATTCTCGCAGACGCACAAACACCAGGAAGTATTCCGTGAAGCGGTACGGATGACCAAGCCGGAGGGACAAATTGTCGTGGTTGACTGGCGCCCTGACCGGTTGACGTACGGTCCGCCAAAGAGTAAGCGTCTAAGCATTGAGCAAATAAAAGCCCTGGCTACCCACGAAGGGTGGAGTCGGGCAAAAGAAATTGCCATCGGTGCGTATCATTTTGGATTAGTATTCACCAAATCGTAATTGACCGAACGGTAGTTCCCAGGTACAGTGTACGTGCCGAAACCTTCCCACAATATATATAGTGGGATTTTTTTATGTCGCAGTACAGGCAATATATCGGGGAAAGCGGGGAAAGGATGGCAGAGGAATTTTTAGTATCTCGGAAATACCGGATTATCGACCGGCATTGGCACGGCCGCTACGGGGAAATCGATCTCGTGGCATGCGATCCGGCAAGCAAATGTTTGGTGTTTATAGAGGTCAAAACGCGCACATCTGAGGTATACGGCCGGATACACGAGACTATTGACCGGCGAAAACTCGACCGGCTGGCCCTGGCTATCGACCGGTATGTCAGTGAGCATCGGTATCGCGGTCCCTACCGGTTGGATGCGGTATTCGTCAGGATCGGCCAGAGCCATGATATACAGCACCTGCCGAATGTTTCGATTGACTGAATGGGCTTGCATTAATTTCCTATTTCCCCTATACTCTGTATAGAGACTAGTTTGAATAAACTGGTCTTTTTTAGTAGGCATTACAATTATAAAAAAATATTATGGGACAGGAAAATGACATTATCCAGGCGGTGAAGCAGATCTGTGAAGAAAAAAATATTTCAATGGAGTCAGTCGTTGAAACTATCGAGGCAGCGTTGGCGGTGGCCTATCGCAAGGATTTTGGCGAGAAAAACCAGAATATCAAGGTTGAGTTTGAACTGGCCAAAGCCAAGTCCAGGGTGTTTGACGTCAAGACGGTTACGACTGATGAAAAATTTGAACTGACCGAAAAACTGAAGGAAGAGAAAAAAGCCCAGGAAGAGGCTGCGGCAGCTGAGGGTAAGCCGCTAGAACCGGACATGTCCGGGCGGGATACTGCCGGCCAGAATGAGGCAGGCGAAAATGAAGAGGATAAATTTGAACGGTTTAATCCGAAGACTGAAATAACCTTGACGGAAGCCAAGAAGATCAAAAAGAGTTCAAAGGTTGATGATGTGATAAAGACTGAATTGTTCCCGCCGGCCGCGTACGGCCGTATGGCGGCACAGACTGCCAAACAGGTGATTATCCAACGGCTGCGCGAAGCCGAGCGTGAAAATATCTACAAAGAGTACAAGGGCAAGGAAGGTGACGTGATCAATGGAACGATTCAACGGGTGGAAGGCCGGATGGTACTGGTTGACCTGGGCCAGACGATTGCCTTATTGCCGCCGCCCGAGCAGATACCACGCGAACGGTACGTGCCGAACCAGCGCTTACGGTTTTTTGTGGCCGGCGTGAATACCACCTCCAAAGGTCCGGAGATAATTTTATCCCGGGCGCATCCGGATATGGTCAGGAAACTATTCATGCTGGAAGTGCCGGAAATTGCCAGCGGTTCAGTGGAAATAAAGGCGCTAGCCCGCGAAGCAGGATCCCGCACTAAGGTAGCTGTATCGACGACCCAGCGGAATATTGATCCCGTCGGCTCATGCGTCGGCCAGCGCGGCTCACGCGTCCAGACCATCATCTCAGAAATCGGCGGGGAGAAGATCGACATCATCGAATGGGACGCTAATCCGGTTCGGTTCATCTCCAATGCGTTATCGCCGGCGAAGGTCCTGAGCGTAAAAATCAACGAAGAGGAGAAAACAGCTCTTGCAGAAGTAAAAGAGGATCAGCTGTCTTTAGCGATCGGTAAAGCTGGCCAGAATGTGCGTTTATCCGCCAAACTGACCGGCTGGAAGATCGACATCATTTCGGATACCGGCGAAAAGGTTACGGAAAAAAATACCGATGCCGTGGAAGTGAAAAAAAATGAAACGACTGACCCAATGCCTGAAGCTGCGGTTACGCCGGAAGCCAGCGCAGAGCCGGAAGTAAGTCCGGCGACAGTTGCTGAAACCCCGTCCGAGGTTTCAGCAGCCACACCGGCATCAGAGGAGCCGGCCAAGCCTGAAGAGACAAAAGAATAATTATTTAATAAATAATCATCTGATTATGTCATTGCCTCTCATTCTCGCACTTGGGGCAGCTGCCCTGGCCATCGTGTATGGCGCCATATTGATCCGCTGGATTATTCGTCAGCCAAAAGGCGACGATAAAATGCAATCCATCGCCAAAGCAATCCAAGAAGGAGCGAGCGCGTATTTGAACCGCCAATATCGCACGGTTGGCCTGATTGCCATCGTAGTATTCATTGTTTTATGGCTCCTTATTGATTTAAAGACTGCTCTGGGCTTCCTAGTCGGCGCGGTATTATCGGCATTGGCCGGCTACATCGGGATGAATGTTTCCGTACGGGCGAATGTACGTACTGCAGAAGCGGCCAAACAGGGTTTAGCTCGGGCGTTATCCGTTTCTTCAAAAGGCGGAGCTGTAACCGGTTTGCTGGTTGTGGGCCTCGGTTTGCTCGGAGTGGCCGGTTACTATGCCATCACGAAAGATGTTAAGGCCCTGATTGGTTTGGGCTTTGGCGGAAGCTTGATTTCGATCTTTGCGCGGCTGGGCGGCGGCATCTATACGAAAGCGGCTGATGTCGGCGCTGACCTAGTCGGTAAAGTAGAGGCGGGCATCCCTGAGGATGACCCCCGCAATCCGGCGGTGATTGCCGACAATGTAGGAGATAATGTTGGCGATTGCGCCGGTATGGCAGCGGATCTTTTTGAGACCTACGCCGTGACTGCGGTAGCGTCGATGCTGCTCGGGTCGCTGTTGTTTGTCGGTTTTGAAAATGCACTCCTCTATCCGCTGGTGATCGGCGGCCTGTCAATTATCACGTCTATTATCGGAATATTTTTTATCCGCCTGGGCAAGTCTCAAAATATCATGGGGGCGCTCTATAAAGGGATGATTGCCGCTGGCGTCCTGTCGGCCATCGCATTTTATCCGCTGACCCGTTGGCTCATGCAGGATAATGGCCGGTATACAGTCAATAATATTTATCTTGCCTCATTGGTCGGCCTGATTGTGACAGCCTTACTGGTCGTCATTACTGAATATTATACATCGACAAAATACGGTCCGGTTCGCGGAATTGCGAAAGCGTCCGAGACCGGGCATGCGACGAATATTATTAACGGTCTGGCAGTTTCCATGAAAGCGACTGCCCTGCCGGTGCTGGTTATCGGCGGTGGAGTTTTGGCGGCGTATGCGTTAGCGGATATTTATGGAATTGCCATTGCAGTCATGAGCATGCTCTCATTGACCGGGATTATTGTGGCTATCGATGCGTACGGGCCGATCACCGACAATGCCGGAGGCATAGCCGAAATGGCAGAATTGCCAAAATCCGTACGTGATATTACCGATCCGCTGGACGCTGTTGGAAATACGACGAAGGCTGTGACCAAGGGATACGCAATAGGTTCAGCGGGGTTGGCGGCTTTAGTGCTTTTCGCTTCATATACTCAGGAATTAGCCGATCGAGGCATGAATTTACTTTTTAATCTGGAAGACCCGAAAGTTATTGTCGGGTTATTTATCGGCGGACTTATGCCGTACCTATTCGGGGCGCAAGCCATGCAGGCAGTAGGCAAAGTAGCCGGATATGTTGTTGAAGAGGTGCGGCGTCAGTTTCGCGAGAACAAGGGTATTATGGCAGGCACTTCAAAACCGGATTATGCCAAGACAGTGGATATCGTTACGAAAGGTGCCATCAAACAAATGATCGTCCCAGCGCTGATGCCAGTGGTCGTTCCGATTGCGGTCGGATGGCTGATGGGCCCGGTTGCCCTTGGCGGCTTGCTGGTGGGCAGTATCGTTACCGGTATTTTTGTGGCGATTTCCATGACTACGGGCGGTGCGGCCTGGGATAATGCAAAAAAATATATTGAAAGCGGAGCATTTGGCGGCAAGGGATCGACGGCGCACCAGGCTGCGGTCACCGGCGATACGGTAGGAGATCCATACAAGGACACGGCCGGGCCGGCAATTAATCCGATGATTAAAATCCTGAACATTGTCGCGCTGTTGATTATCGGTTTCATTATCTAATTTTCAGCTTATGTACGAAGGTGTACGTCAGGTATTCGTGCCTTTAGTACAAAAGAAGATACGTGAGGTGGTTGGCGAGGAACATTTACCAAGCAAGCCACCTTTTATCTTATCGCCAAACCATATCGGGTTTTTTGACGCTCCCTTTTTGACGGTTTTTGTCCTGAAAAAATATAACCTTCCTTTATATGCGCCTACCGTGATGCATATAGTGAGAGCGTGGGGCGGCCAAAGCATCGCCCGTCGCTGGATGGGCATGCTGCCGGTGAGGCCGGAAAATCCTGCTTCAGTCCTCGATGAGGCCAATGACTTGTTACGGCAGAACAATATTGTCGCAATTTTTCCCGAAGGTTCCCGCAATGACGACCCAAACCAATTGGACAAGGGTAAGACCGGGGCGGTGAGGCTGGCGCTCATGTCCGGCGCGCCACTGATCCCCGTAGGGTTGATCAGCAATACGGGGTATAAGATATGGACTGGGCTGTACAGTTTGTTCAGGCATGACCGGTACGTGAAAATGGTTTTCGGCCAGCCTTTGGATTTGTCAGAATATCGCGGCCAGCCTATTGATAAGCCCTTATTGGAGTCGGCACACCGGAAGCTCATGCTGGCGATTAGCGCCCTGTGCGGTAAAGTGTATAATTACTGAACATGACAAAAAAAGTATATCCCATCACTCGTTATACGCTTTTCCCGCTCATCCGGTTTTTTATAAAAAAAACCTTAGGGCTTGAAAACTTGCCCAAAAAGGGCCCATACCTCATAGCCTGCAAACATATGGGGCCGCTTGACGGCGTCTTTATCGGCGCGGTAATTGTGCCCTATATCAATCAGAAATTATATTATTTTACCAACGTGGCCCAGTGGGGCTGGGTGTGGGAAAAATTAGTGGCCGAGCGTTGGGCCGGTTCCATCCCGTACTACCGCGACAATCCGGGAGCCAGCCTGGAAATCGCCAACGAGCTCATACGGCAGGGGAAAGTCATCGGGATTTTCCCTGAAGGCATTATCCAGGATTATGGCCAGCGTGGCCGTGCCAAAACCGGCGCCGCCCGGCTGGCTATTTGGCATCATATTCCGATCGTGCCGGTCGGTCTCGTCCATGATATCAGTGTCAGGACGGACTTGCCGCGGATGTTCCGTAAGCGGCAGGTGTTAAAGAATATTCTGCTCAATCCCCATTCCCTCGAAATCCATATTGGGCAGCCGTTTGAAATCAGTCAATATTACGGACGCGACATGACGCACGAAATGCTGATCGAAGCTACGAACGCCATTATGATGAATATCGAGAAGCTGACGAAAATAAACGTCATTTCTTAATTTTTTTATAAATGTAGGCCAATTAATAATTTTCATAATAAATATATGGAATGGAAAACACTTTCCCATTTACCGGCCAGCGACATCCGTGAGATGCAAAATGACATCTTGCGTAAATTTGTGCGGCACCAGTTACCGTATTCCCCTTTTTATCGCGCCATGTTTGAAAAAAACAAGATTAGTTTTGACGACATCAGAACTGTAGATGATCTGCAGAAATTGCCCTTTTCCGACAAGTCGGATGTCGCACCGACTGCGGACGATCCCGGAAAGTCACGGAAATTTATCCTCCAGCCCGATGAGCATTTGATAAAGAAATATGCGTCAAAGAAGTTTCTGGTGAATGTTCTCTGGGGCAAGATGACTAAGCAGGACGTGAAACGGAAACTGGAATTTTTATATAAGCCGATCCATATCCATTTCACCACAGGCCGGACCGCCTTGCCGACTTCGTTTGTTTATTCTGGCAGTGATGTCGAGGTGTTGAAAGAGGCCGGCGAACGCATGCTTGACACGGCTGGCATCACCAGGGATTTGGTAGCCATTAATGCCTTTCCTTATGCCCCCCATTTGGCGTTCTGGCAGGCGTACAACGCCCTGACCAAGCTGGGCATGACCTCTGTGCATACCGGCGGCGGCAAAATCATGGGGACGCAAAAAATTCTCGATGCGACCGAGAAGTTAAAGGCCGGTGTACTGACAGTTATCCCCGGATATGGGTACCATCTGTTGCGAGAGGCGGTCAAACAAGGAAGGAATTTTTCCGGACTGAAATTTATCATCAGCGGCGGCGAGCGAGCCAGCGCCGGGCAGAAGGTAAAAGTGCACGAGCTTTTGGAGCAGCTGCAGGCCAAAGATGCGCAATATCTGTCCACCTATGCCATGACCGAAGGCAAGACTGCCTGGATCCAATGCCACGAGCGTTCCGGTTACCATACGTATCCTGACTTGGAGATCTGGGAAGTTATAGACAAGAACGGTAAGGTAGTCAAGCCGGGCGAGCCAGGGGAATTAGTTATCACCACGATCGGCTGGCACGGGTCAGTCGTCGTCCGTTACCGCACCGGCGATATGACGGAAGGGATGGACTATGAACCTTGTCCGCATTGCGGCAAGACCGTCCCGCGCATCCGCATGGATATCCAACGCAATTCAGAAATAAAAGAATTCCACCTGACAAAAGTGAAAGGTGAATTAATCAATTTAAATGATTTTTATCCGGTCATGTCCGGTATTGCCGAGATTGATGAATGGCAGGTGGAGATCCGCAAGAAAAATAATGATCCGTATGATACTGATGAGTTGGTGGCGTATGTAGCCGTGAAACCCGGCGCATCATTCAGCCAGGTCAAAGCAGAAGTCGACAAGAAAGTCCGCAGTGAAATGTTTGTCACAGTTCTGATTGAAGAAAAGAAATTGGCCGAGCTGGAGCAGATGCTTGGCACAGAGACAGAGCTGAAGGAAAAGCGGATTATCGACAAGCGGCCAAAGGTATAAAAGATGGCACGCGATATTATCATCATGATCGAAGGCGGGGCCATGCTTGGCGTGTTCGGCGCCGGCGTAGTGACGGCCTTCCAGGAGGCGGACATCTACCCCCGGATACATAGTGTTTATGGAGCTTCAGCCGGCGCCCATGATTTGGCGTATTTTTTGGCAGCCCAGGCGGACAGCCGGCAGGCGCGGGTCGGCTCAAGCATTTATTATGAGGATTTAATCGGCAGGCGATTTATCAACCCAAGTCGTTTTTTTGTTTACATCTGGGACCTTATCGTACGCAGGTTCAGGCCCCGCCACGCTGTACGCCATATTCTTGATCTTGATTATATCATCCACGTCGAGCAGACTGTTAAAAAACTTGATGTTCGTGCCCTCGTGGGCCAACTGATCCCATTTTATATCGCGGCCTACGATGTTGCCAGGGGGCAGGTTGTCTTTTTGGACGGCAAGCAGGACACGTTCCAAACGTTGAAAGCTTCCTCCACAGCTTCGCCGTTTTATGCCAATACCGTCGAGGTTCGGGGGCGCCAATATCTCGACGGCGGGTTGATCCAAGATTGGGATGTCGAAAAGATTGTTCGTGAACATCCGGAAAAGAAGATTGTGTATGTCATCAATAATAAAAAGAACCCTTGGTTTACGGGTTTCGTGTTGCCCTATTATTTGTTAGAAGCTGTACTTAACCTGATGTGTTTCGGATGGAAAATTTCTTGGTCACGACTAAAAAATTCTTTTGCCTATGAGACCAAGAAAAAATTATTCAAATTTCCGAACGTGACCGTGGTGAGTAATGTTCTGGAGTTCACGAACAGTATTACCGATAAGGCAGTGTTGCTCAGCATTTACGAGCACGGCCTCGTAAAAGGCAGGGAGGCTTTGGTTAGGTTAGGTTTAGCTTGAAAAAACCTCGGAACTAGTCTATTATTAAGTATCCAAGGCTGATTTTTTATCCCCAAAAAACCATGAAAATAAGCATCAAGAATCTTCCCAAAAGCCAAGCCGAACTTACCATTGAGCTGAGTCCGGATGAGATGAAGCCGTTTCAGGAGCAGGCTGCAAAAACATTGTCCTATGGCACCAAGATTGCCGGGTTCAGGCCGGGCAAGGCACCCTATGAAATGGTTGAGCGTGAGGTGGGCGCCATGAAGATCCTGCAGGAAGCGGCGGAGAAGGCTGTCGAAAAATCATTTACAGACGCAATCATTGACCGCAAGCTGGTGACTATCGGACCGCCCCAAGTCAATGTGGAGAAGCTGGCGCCTGGAAATCCGTTCACGTACAAGGCTACTGTCTCGCTGTTGCCAAAGATTGAACTGACTGATTACCATAAAGTCAAAGTGGCCAAGCGTGAGGTGAAAGTAGAAGCCAAAGAAATCGACGAGACGATCACGAATTTGCGGAAAATGTACGGCAAGGAAAAACTGGTCACCCGCCCCGCCCGGCATGGGGACAAGGTGGAGATTGACCTGGATACTTATATGGATAAAGTGCCGATTGACGGCGGGACTAGCAAGAACCATCCGGTCATAATCGGCGAAGGGCATTTCATCCCCGGATTTGAGGAAAGTGTCATTGATGTGGTATCCGGGGAGACAAAGGAATTCCAGTTGAAGTTTCCTAAAACATACCATCGCAAGGATCTAGCCGGGAAGCCGGTCGATTTCAAGGTAAAGGTGAATGCCGTATATGAAATTGAGCTGCCGGCTGTGGACGATTCTTTTGCAAAGATGCTCGGCCAATTCGAGAAGCTGGATGACATGCGCAAGGAAATCGAGCGGAGCCTGCACCGGGACAAAACCACTAAGGAGCAGCAGCGCTGGGAATTGGAGATCATTAGTGTGCTGATTTCCAGGTCGACTTTCGGCGAGTTGCCGGAAATCCTCATCGAGACGGAGCTGCATAAGATGATGCATGAATTGGAACACGAGGTGACTGGCGAAGGAATGAAATTCGATGATTATTTACAGAGTATCAAAAAATCCAGGGAAGAGCTGGAGAAGGAATTCAGGCCTCAGGCGGAAAAGAGGATCAAAACTGCGCTGGTACTTCGGACCATCGCCCAGGAGGAGCACATCAAAGTCAGTGACGAGGAATTGGATAAAGAAATCTCCCTGCATCAGCAGCAGTATACCAAAAAGCCTGAAATCGCCGAACAACTCAAAACCCCGGAGTACCGGGATTACCTGCGCAATATCCTGCGCAGCCGAAAGGTTTTCGCGTGGTTCGAAAATAATCAGCCGAAATAACCAACTGTCGTATGAACATCGGCGCCCACGTTTCCATTGCTGGTGGCGTGTATAACGCGCCAATCAACGCACACCGCGCCGGTTGCGAATGTTTTCAGATGTTCACGCGCTCGCCGCAGGGCGGTTCGGCGCCCATTTTGGATCCCGGCACGGTCAGTTCCTTTCATGCCAATATGAAGCAATACAAGCAGGCTGCCGTGTATATCCACACCCCATACTATATCAACCTGGCGTCTGCTACTGACCGGATCCGTTTGAATTCTATCCGTATAATTCGGGAAGAATTGGAGCGCGGGACATTGCTCGGAGCGAAAGCACTGATGACCCATTTGGGCTCATCAGCAGGCGTAGGCCAGGATTTGGCCGTAGAAAAAGTTATTGAGGGAATTAAAAAGATTGTTGAGGGGTATAAAGGCACGACGCGATTTCTACTGGAGATCGCCGCCGGTTCCGGTAATATCATCGGCGATACGTTTGAGGAAATCGGTCAGATAATAAAAGCGGTGCCGGAATATGATTTGGGCGTCTGTTTCGATACCTGCCATGCGTTCGCCTCGGGGTATGACTTGAGGACGAAAAAAGCCATTGGCGTGACTTTGAAGGCGTTTGAAAAAGCAATCGGTCTGGATAGGCTTGTCCTCATCCATGCGAATGACGCTAAATTTGAAATTGGTACGCACAAGGACCGGCACGAGCATATTGGGTATGGCCATATCGGCAGGGAAGGCTTTCGTATTCTTCTCCATCATCCCCAATTACGGGCGGTTGATTTCATCCTAGAAACACCGCCCAGTGAGAAAAAGGAAATTAATGACATTATGATGTTAAAAAAACTACGTACATGATGAGATTTTTGCGGAAACTGCCGACATATATCCTGTGGACAATGTTTGCCGTGGCCATCGTGCTCATAATTGCTACTTTCACCGACGCGAATTTATTACTCACCAAACCATTGGTCCATAATGATCCACCGCTAAAATCTGACGTCGTGATAATATTGGGGGGCGGCATTTTGGCGGATACCCATTCTTTGCCTTGGGGCGTCGAGGAACGGGTAGCGAAAGGCGTCGAATTGTATACAGGCGGGTATGCGCCGAAAATAATCGTTTCCGGCGGTATCGTCCATTATGGGGGCGAGGCGGAGAGTGAAGTCATGGCTCCATATGCAGAAATGTTGGGTGTCCCGGCCAATGATATTATTCAAGAAGACCGGTCTAAGGATACCCATACGAATGCCCTTTACAGCACACAGATTATGCAGGAACACGGCTGGCAGCGGGCTATCGTGGTGACGTCTGATTTCCATACGAGCCGGGCATGCCGGATATTTAAAAAAGTCACTCAGAATATCCTCTGTGTTGCCGCACCGCGTAATCCCGCATTCGAGGGAAATTATTTCCGCAATCTCATGGATTTCCGTGCCACGGTCCGCGAATACGGCGCTTGGGTGTATAATTGGATGAAGGGTAATCTTTAACCGAAACCATATGAAAATTGGCATCATGTCCGATTCCCATGATAACCAGCCGAACATCGAAAAAGCGCTGGCGTACCTGACAGAGCAAAAGATCGCTACGATCATCCATTGCGGGGACGTGTGTGCACCAGCGACCTTGGCATTCATGGCTGAACATTATCACGGGCAGATCCATATGTGTTTCGGTAATGTGGATGGCGACCGGTATAACATGACGAGAATGTCATTTGAGGACTTTAAGAATGTAAAAATACATGGCGAAATTGGGGAGCTGGTAGTAGGCGGGAAAAAAATCGCTTTTGTCCATTATCCCTACATGGCCAAAGGCCTGGCCGCCGAGGGTAAGTATGACATGGTATTCTATGGGCATGACCACAAGCCCTGGGAGGAGATGATCGGAGAAACGCGGATAGTGAATCCGGGAAATTTGGCGAATATTTTTTACGCACCGACTTTTGCGATATTCGATACGGAGACGGGCAAGTTGGAATTAAAGATATTGTCTAAAATATGACTTTTAAAAATACACTCATGGCCGCAGCCCAAGCGGCAGGGAATATTCAGCTCCGCCGTTTCGGTAAGCTGACCAGACGGGACGTCCACCGCAAAGCCCATGATGAATTTGTGACGGATATCGATAAGCAGTCGGAACGGGTCATTATTCGCATTATCCGGCGGCGTTTCCCTCAGCATGGGATTCTCTCAGAAGAGTCACCGGCACAGATGAAGACCGGGGATGAATATACCTGGATCATTGATCCCGTAGACGGTACGACGAATTATTCGATCGGTAATCCGCTTTTTGGCGTTTCCATCGGAGTTGTTGACCGGGACGGCCCTTTGGAGGGAATCGCGTATTTCCCGGCTTTACAGCGCTGGTACTACGCCAGGCGCGGCACTGGCGCGTATTTGAACGGTCGGAGAATCACGGTGGCACGCAATTGGTATGACCGGGCGATCCTGACACTCAGCTACCCACATTCCATCAGTGCATCCCATGGGGCCATGAATATTATCAACCGTTTGCGGCCGCAAGTAGCCAATATTCGCGTGTTCGGTTCGGCGTCATTTTCGTTCTGCTCCGTCGCGTCCGGGTCGGTTGATGCGATCATATTGGTCGGTCGGCAGCATCTCTGGGATGTGTACCCGAATATCCTTTTTGTCACCGAGGCTGGGGGCCGGGTAAGCGATTTTGCCGGACATCCCTGGACGCCGCGGGCATCAGGGCTGATCGCATCCACGCCAAAAATACACCATCAGTTGGTCAGGAGATTGCCATAATATAATTATGCATACCCGAAAACCTGTGGTCTGTTTTTTGTGCCGTCCCTCAATCAGTTCGGGACCGCACGTATTTGATTTCATGTATTGCCGCCGGTCGGAATCGAACCGACACGGCCTTGCGGCCAACGGATTTTAAGTCCGTCGCGTATACCAGTTCCGCCACGGCGGCCTACGGTTGTATTATATCAAATAAAACGATTCCTAGCGCTATGGCCACGTTCAGCGATTCCTTCTGGCCATGCATGGGGATATCGATCACTACATCGCATTTTTTTAATAACGTGTCTGGCAGTCCCCTGACTTCGGCCCCGACAATGAGGGCAAGTGGAAATTTTTTCTTCCGCGTGAAATATGGGGTACTTTTTTTTGATTGTTCCAGGGCAACTAGCTCGTACTTTTTGGCGTTCAATTCTTTCAGAACATCGGCTGTCCTCGGACGTTTTTCAAACGGTACGAAGGCCGTCGCACCGAGGGCCACTTTGTCGATTTTTGGGTGCGGCGGGGCAGGGGTTATGCCGCACAAATAGATCTTTTTCACGCCAGCGGCGTCTGCGGTACGGAATATGGCGCCAACGTTAAATCGGCTCCTGACGTTATGGAGTATAAGGACAACGTCTTGGGTATGCATATTGTTTGATAAAGCGGGGAACGGCCCGCCTCGACTCGCATTGTTCGTCGACGCGAGGCGGGGACTTCTTCTCCCCCAATCTCGTCGCAAGCCTCCTCGATTTCCTCCGAAGCCTGTGGCCCTCGCTTCAACTCCTTCGGAGCGCTCGGGTCCGCTTCGAATCCGTTAATTATTAAGGCTACCGTACTGATTGCGAGTATTTGATATTAATTAATGTTCGCTGGAGCGGGGAACGGGACTCGAACCCGCGACCTCTTCCTTGGCAAGGAAGCGTTCTACCACTGAACTACCCCCGCATTTATTATGAAGGGACACCTTCGGTTTACCTTCATCTCATCCTTTCCCTCAAAGGGATGCCTTGCCCGGCGTGAAGCCGAGGCTTGGCATGATGATTTCAAGTACTGTCAGAATGTCAAAATAATCATTTGTTGTCAATACACTGGAGGCGTGAGCGGGAATTCTTCTCGTTCCTCGAAGCCGGCCGCCCTTCGCTTTATCACCTTCGGTGCGCTCTGGTCGGCTGCAATTCCCGTATATTTATTAAGGTGACTAGGCGTGAGCGGGAATTGCACCCGCGTATAGAGGTTTTGCAGACCTCTGCCTTACTACTTGGCTATCACGCCTTAAAGAGGTGGTTTTGTCCCGCATTCGTGGCGGGGCAGACCTCTGCCTTACCACTTGGCAACGTAGCCATTAGGGCGTATAGATATGGTATCAATCTGGAGGTGTTTTTTCAAGGGTTGGCCAAAAACAAACCCCGCTCATAACTGGGCGGGGCTTGCTGGTTGTTTTATAGAATTTCCATTTTGACGTGCCTCACGCCCCATTGTTTCGCCAATTCGCGGGTCGGCATCCAAATGTCAGCCCTTGTACTGAATCTGGCAGCCATCCGGTCTTCGACGATGAAGATTTTATCTCCAAATTGGTCAGGAAACCGTACTTTTGTCCCAATTGGCAGGAAATTTGCGGCAATAATCCCGTCACGTACCTGGGTGCCCGAGGCAGTGGTAAACGGCGTACTGCCGCACTGGTCAACCGTCGATGAATAGGCGGTTACGGTTAACGTGAGTACCTTTTTTGCGGCCGGTTTCGGACGATCAGGGATTTCCGGAAGATGCATGACGGCGGCCGGGGCGATTTGGACGGCGTTAGTTTGTTCGATAGCCGTTATCGGCTCGGCGGTTGATTGCGCCAGGGCTAAATGCGGGAAAGAAAATTCAAAACTAAAAATTGAGAGGACGATTATTGTTATGTATTTGATTTTTCTGAGGATAATTCGCTTGATCATACGGTTCGGTTAATAGTCTTTTGCTAGATTGCCCAATATTAGCAATTAATTGTTAAATATTCCATAAATTTAGCTAACATTGGCTACAATGTAGGTATCAAAAAACACCCTATCACAAGGGTGCTTTTGATGGCCTATCTTAGCAGACCTGGGGATTATGTCAAGTGTGAAGGGTCGGGCTGATCGTTATCGTGTATGCGCCAATTCAATCAGCCTGGATAGTAATTTTTGATATGGGATACCACTGGCTTGCCACATTTTGGGGTACATGGAGATGTCGGCGAAGCCGGGCAGCGTGTTTATCTCGTTTAAGTATATTTTGCCGGTCTTTTTCACCAGGAAGTCCACCCGCGCTAACCCTTCGCAATTTGCCAAACGGTAAGCATCACGGGCTAATATTTTAATCTCGTCCAGGATTTTTTTAGGCAGTTGTGCCGGAATTTGCGGGTGGCTTCGCGAGTCGAAATATTTATCGTCATAATCGTAAAATTCGTGTGAGGTGACAATACGGCCGGGTATAGCAACTTTGAAGTTTTTTATTGAATTACCTGATACCGCAACTTCTATTTCATAGCAGTTTTCAACTGATTCTTCGATAATTACCTTTACGTCATATGCGCGGGCGAATTTGATTGCCTGGGCCAGCTTTTTCTTATCCTTCACTTTGGTGATGCCGACCGATGATCCAGTGCAGGCCGGTTTTACAAAAACAGGAAATTTTAGCTGTAACGCCTGGCTAAGACTTTTCTTGATTTCTTTTGTGGCGTGACGTTTGTAATCAATAATAACAAACTTCGGTTTTGGTAGGCCGTGGTATTTCATCAGTTCGTTGAATATCCCTTTATCCAAGCACAATGACGATGAAAGGACGTCCGCACCGACAAATGGGATATTGAGCATACGGAACATGCCTTGGATGGTGCCGTCTTCGCCGCCAATGCCGTGCATAACCGGAAAAGCCACGTCGATCTGACGGCTGAGGGTATTCAGGTCGGCTGGCTTCAGTCGGCCAGTCCGCTTGTTTTCAATATGGGCGATGATGCCTGTACCAGTCCAAAACTTTCCTTTCTTATCAATAAAAAATTCACGCACGCGGAAATGCTTGCGGTCAACGGCGGCAATAACGTTTTTGGCTGACATGAGCGATACCTCATGTTCCGGAGACTGTCCGCCGAAGAATATGCCGACCGTAGTTTTTTTCATTGTGAGTAATTAAAGCTCTTCTTCAGAAATTACTTTAACGTCATTTTTTTCAGCAGTTCGATTACTTTTTTCATTTGGCTTGCTCATGCCGTCGTATCTGCAATAAACCCCTAACAAGCATGCGCTGCACAGTTTCATATTTTGAAAAGCGGGTAGGGACTTATTTAAGTCACATTGAGCGGGTAGGGAGAATCGAACTCCCGGCAACAGGTTGGAAACCTGTGGTATTACCACTATACGATACCCGCTCAATGTGACTTAATTGTTGTAAATATGTTTGTGAATCGCCCGTGAACCACTGAATGGTTCAGGGCGTCATGTACCCTTGAGTGGTACATAACGAACTCCCGGCAACAGGTTGGAAACCTGTGGTATTGCCACTATACGATACCCGCATTAATGCTAAGGATGCCAAAGAAAATTATTAAGGTCAATATAGTAATTTCCTTGCCTCATTGTAACCTCAACTCCTTCTTTTTTCAAGTGCAGGGTTCGGTGTCGTCGGGTTCTTTTGTATTTATCATAAACAGGATACAATAGAACATATGGCACAACCAACCGTGTCAATCATCCTCCCGACATATAACCGGGCCGAATACCTTGATCGATGCATTTCCTCGGTTGAGCGACAAACGTTTCCTGATTGGGAACTGATTATTGTAGATGACGGCAGCACCGACGGCAGCAAGAAAATAATCGATGCACATATCCGGCAAAGCTCCCGGATACGGTATACGTTCCAAAACAATCAGGGAGCGGCGTACGCGGTTAATGCGGGGATCGGGATGGCTCGGGGCACATACCTGGCTTTCATCGACAGTGATGATGAATATTCGCCTGCCCACCTCAAGCGCCATGTCGAGTATTTACGCGCTCATCCGGCAGTAGACATGGTGCATGGCAGTTTCTCGGTCATCGGCAGCCCGTATGTGAAAGACAAAAATGATATGACGAAAATGATCCACCTATCGAAATGCGCGGTATGCGGGACGTTTTTCGGCAAACGCCATGTGTTTACCCAACTGCACGGATTCAAGCCCCTGTACTATAGTAAGGATTCGGAATTTTTTGAGCGTGCAGAAAAGGAATTCTCCCTGGTCAGGCTGGACTACGGGACATATATTTACCACCGGGATACGCCCGGCAGCAAGACAAACATCGTATAAGCAGCACCAATATATTGCGTTAGGGATGCCAGAGGAATTCGGCCAGGTCAATATAAAAATTGCCCTGTCTTTTTGAAACGCTGACCCCTTCTTTTCTCAGGAGTTCGGCTTGGAGGTTTTTTGAATGTATTTGGCAGGTGGTACTGATGCGGCCGGCCCGGTTGATGACGCGCTGCCAGGGCACCAGATGCAGCTGGCTGTCCGGCAGGACGTGTAAGGCCCAGCCGACCATCCTGGCGGCCCGTGGCGAGCCCAGGAGTGCGGCAATCTGGCCATAGGTGGCGACTTTGCCACGGGGAATTTGTTTCACCAACGTATAGACGTCAGCAAAGAAGTTGGTTTTATTTTTTAAGGACGGCATGGATGAATTTTTTTGTAAAATCGTCAGACCATGGCTTGAGAGTAGAAAGTAGCGCTTCGCGCCCGTTGCTTGATGACTTTATCATTTCCCGTCCTACCGACACGAATGCGTCAAACATTTTTTTATTTCGAGGCGCTTTGGTAGCCAAGTGCTTGAGGAATTGAACTTTGTCCAAGTTAATCATAGGCTTACCGTGCCGGACCGGGTAGCCGACATACGCTCGGATGGTTTTACGTCCAGCGATAGCGGCCAGTGTCGTGCGCCGCATGCCGTCGAAAAGGCGTAGCGTATGTTCGTGTTTGTCGAAAAAGACGAAAACCGGATGGTGGTCGCGTTCCGGTCGTGATTGCAGGTTGGGCATGAATTTTTTGAAAAACGTCGGATGATGGTGATAGTATTCGGCGAAATCATAGAACTTACGGTGACAGGAGTGAATAATTTTATCCACTTGGATAGGATTAAATCCAGTCATGGTTAGATTGTTGATATTCCTGACTTCCAAACGCCACTTATATGACGGGTCGGTTAATAGGCGGTAAACCGATTTGACCCGCCAACCTTCCGCGATGGCTGATACCAATAGCCAGTAATGATGCAAACCATCGCGTTTGATGAAATTATTGATTGATTTTTTCAGAAGCCGTCTGAAGTCGTGGCGCTTTATATCGCGAAAAATTTTCAGGAATTCGTGGTACAAAAATTGGTTGGCTAGTATAGTCGGCGCCACGTTCTTTCGCAGCGTACGTTTGGGCGGAGGGATGTATTGTTTCATATAGTTATTGTAACATGTTTTTACTGGGGAGAGGCGAAATCACAACCAGCCAGCGTGTTGATCTTCCGCCAGCAGCGGACCAGCGTCGGAAAAAGTCTGGTTTTGATAATTTACAATGAGAGCCATTCCAAGGGTCCGCCAGGATAATCGACTTCTTATTCAGGTGGCGCACGACACTGTAATGCAGTTCGTTGTCGGATGGTTCACGAAAAAGCACGATAATTTTCATTTTGAGAAACAAGGCCTTTTGGATATCTGATAAAAGGGCACGGCTTTTAACGCTAGTGTGTAAGCCAAACCGTTCAAGGATTTTTTGTATGTTTTTTCTTGTAGTGCCTGTCCGAAATTTTGTGCGCGCCAGTCGTGCGATCGTGCGCTGGGGAACTCGGATGCCGAAACACCCTAAAACCATTTGGACGGATGCCGGGCCGCACCAATAGTCTTTCTGTTGTTTATGGTAGTTGAGGATCATCGTCAGGTTGAAAAAACTCCCAGTAATATTGCTGGGTATAGTATAGCATTTTGATTTTTAAAATGTGAGCGTCCGATGCTAAAAACGCGACGGTAGTCAGGTGCGATGGCGCTTATACAGCGAATGAAGGTTCTGGCTGGGCGTTGGCAAGATCGTGGGCACGCTCATCTATGAATACCGGTATTGGTTGAACTGCAGATAATTCGCGTACAACACCGGACAGGGAAACCATATGTCCGTGCGCGATTGATTTGTGTAATTGGACCTGGTAGTGCGCGCCACTCGGCTGGATAATGCGGTAACCGTCGGTCTGATGGTGCTGCCGCTCAATCGCGAGAGCTGCAGCAATACTGCCGGAGGCACAGCCGGTTTCCCTGATAAGCGTGTTTGTAGCCTTGACCCAAATGTAGGGGTTGATGTGATATGTATTGCCTATAGCGCTGACACCGATAATCCCCATCGCGGCTAGATGACGATCTTGCTGTTGGTGGCGGTTTAAGAGGTCGCGTGCCATCACCAAGTCATGGGCATATGAAATGATGAGGTGCTGGATGCCCTGTAATTTTACTAAATATCCATGGCTGGTATTTTCCTGACTGACAATAAAATCATTGCCAATTAACAGAGTGACATCATTCTTGTTTATCTCTACATGCACCATACCCGAAAAACCGGATACTTCCAGTGCGACCTTGGATCGGCCGTTTTGTCTAGCCCAGACATACGCGGCGCACCGCGCTGCATTGCCACAAAATTCTCCCCCCATCATTTCGAGTCCCGCGTCAGCGGAATGATGGCGCGGGGGCACCAGGAAGCCCACTTGTTCGATGGACGGGTTTTGGCTCATGATCATGTTGCCGACCGCTGCATAAGCGGTAGGTTTGACTGGGCGGGTGACAATCGCGGTTTCATTGCCTCCTGGCCATAGTTTTTCAAATGGGATTGGTATCATGTGATTTCAACGCAGGCATTAATTTTTTTATCCAATCCAATGGACGTGGTAATGTCTTCTTTGGTCAGTTTAGTGAGTAGCAGATCTTGTTCGTTTTCCGGATATATGATCCGATACATCTCGGGCATCATAGGTGACAGTGCTTCCTCGAGTGTAATGGTATGCGATGTTTCTACTAATATCCTCCAAGTATCTGGGGTTCCACGAAGGATCAAATCAAGCCCTGTAGCTGGGGCCAGCGTACCGTCGTGTGTTTTGATAAAGGCAGTAATAAAATCCCCGCATAATTTATCGGTTATGGTGTCAGCGCTTATGGCCGCGCTTTCCTGGTCTCCAACCTCATTCAGCATTGATAGGTATGCTTTTTTAATTTGCGTCAGGTAATTCACCTGGTTGAACCCGCCCAACAGCTTCAGCCCGTAATAACAGGACAAAACTAAGAAAACGAGAAGCGTGCTGGGGATGAGCTCGCGTTTGTTTATTGCGGTAGTGATCCCCCGAGGAGTCAGTTCGACGCGGAAGTGACCGTCTGACGTGATCAGATCGTCTCCCTCTTTCCATAATTGTTGTTTGTATTTCCTGTCAGGAGGCAGTGCCCAAAATAAGTATGTGCCGAGTTTTTGGGCTAGAGAGAACCCGCCCATGATGGTGTCGAATTTTTCAATGAGGAGTTTTTGGTACATCGGGTCAAACAATATCCGGTGGATAACGGTATCAGAACTGATGTGATGTTGTACGAGCAATTGCGTGACGAGCATTTCGGACTCCAGGTATATTACGGAGGGATACTGCATTGGTTGGGGGGAGAAAAATTTTTTCCATAAAGCATCGTTGGTTTTTGTAATCTGGTCGGAATACGTCGAACAGTTCATTACGTCAGGTGACTGATACACTTCTGATATCAATGATTTTAGTTGCCGGCCTTGGTGGGTGGTCAGGTGTTTTTCTGAAACCAGCCTGTCGATTTTATTGGGTATTAGCCGCATTTCTTTTTCGGAGAACCCGGGATAGTGGATGACAGAATGGGCGCGTATGCTGTCCGGGAAAAATGGCAATGGAATGGGGGTTTTTGGGGAAGTGCCAGCGCTCGTTATCAGCAGTCCTCTGGGGTAGGAGGAATTGTTGAAGGATATATTGGCGCAGGCCAGTACAATGACATGTCGAAGTGATGGGTTGTTGCTGCCTGCCAGGGTAGCGGCAGTAATGAGGTTTGAACTTAAGAAAAATGGGTGGCACAGAGGACCGTGGTGGTCAGCGGTGGAAATTGTATAATGTATTGATAATTGTTTCGCGGCGCTTTTGGCGATTTCTGGGCCGAGTCGTTTTTCTGTTTCCTGATGAAACGTTTCGATGAATTCGGCTTTTCTATTTGATCCTTTTGAATTTTCCGAAACAGCCTGGTATTGTGCGGCATATTCATATAGGCTTATCTTGCCGTAGCGAGATAGGATTTCGCCCAGGATTGGTCTATATGCGAAAATTTTTTCCTTCAGAGCCGCGAACTGCAGCGTGGTTTGGCTTTTGGCTGCTTGAGTACTCATGGTTTTTTCCATATCAACTTATGTGTTCTGCGTTAGCAAAAAAACACAGTCTAATCTGTGTTGGACTGCAATTTCAAAATAAAAATTGTGCTTGGGATGCAGTAGTCTTTTTCCGCATGACCTTACCGAGAATCATGTTTTGATTTCGGGGGGCTTTTCTGAGGGTATTGATTGTCTGGCTTACCGACGGACGTGAAGGGTCATCGGTTGCAGAATTGGTCATACATCAAAAATATAGGTTGACACCCATGGTACACCCATATCGGCGAATAGTCAATGCTGCTGTTTTTTAAATTGGCGTTTTTCTCCAATAATAGCAAAAAAATCCCCCTAACGCCGGATACGTATACGGATTAGCAGTAGCGTATGCTAATCAGACCAGGGCGTGGCCGTTGGGGTATCGTCATGTTTTTTTGGCGCCTTTGCCGCTTTGAGTTTTTTGTCAATTTGTTCGAGGACTGAGGCCATTTGCCCGACTTCATTGTTAGGTAATGTATCTGAGGAAGATTCGTAATTACCGGATTCGATATGCTGGGCCATACGCAGCAACTCCTTCATGGTTCTGCTGATGCGGCCACTTAGAAAAAAAGCGAATCCTGTTACGGCTCCCATGACCCCTAGCCCGGTGAGGGCGTATACCCAGCCCAGATTATCTACTGGTTCCGTTACTTCATTTTCCATCATTTCAACTAAAAAACACCATTGTTGGGATTTTACATAGCCATGACCGCCAATTATGACGTCTCCGCTTGGGCTCTTGTATCTGGCCTGCTCTTCGTTATGTGATTCGACGGCGTCTGAGTCCCCACCGTATTTTTTTATATCAGCCAAGCATGTCAGGGTATTCGGGTTACTTATTCGCTCAAGTAACGCCTGATTAGAGAATCGACCCGCAGTCAGGCGCTGGCCGTCTTTATTGATCAAGTATGATTCGCCGGTATTACCAAGGGCGGTAGGGTCAGTTACTATATCGGAAATTTTATTGAAACGGAAACGACTGACTGCAACGCCAACAATTTTTGTATTATTTATGACAGGGACGGCGACATTAATATCCGCCTCGTTGGCGTTTGAGGAGTTGAGATATGCCGCTGAAATGTACGGGATGGATCGACCGTTGAGAAATTCTTGGGATTTTGACAGATCCCCGCCCAATGCAGTATTGAGAAATGATGAAGCTATGAGCGTGCCCTTCGAGTCCAAAAGATAAATTTCTATCAAGTTGTCGATTAGTGGAAATTTATTTTTTAGCAGATACATGGACAATTCATTTTTAACGCAGGGGCTGGTCGCGTGTCCATTTTCGGAAAGGCAGCCTGAAATAAATTCGTCGCTGGCGGTTAATTTTGTGAAGCTTTTTATTTCATCAAGGTAAGTTTCAATGTGTTCGGAGCGTTCGTTGATGATGGTGCCTAAATGTTCAGATTGGGAAATTTTTATATCAGCTCGCAGCGCGCCCATACTTATATATATAGCTGTACTAGTTACTATAGCTGCAAAAATACAAATTGGCAGAACAATGCGATATGTTAGATGTCCTGTGCGAATTTTCATAATTACAGAAATTATTGGTCGGGGTGCCCGGGACCCTTCGACTTCGCTCAGGGCAGGCTTGTCACCGCCATCCTGTCATCTGACAGGATAGGTCCCGGCGGACCCCCCCGACGATACCGTCGGAAATGATTCCAGCCCTCCCCAGAGACTGGTCCGCTGAATACAGTAATTAAACTATTAAATTTATTTGGTCGGGGTGCCCGGACTTGAACCGGGGACCTCTCGCTCCCAAAGCGAGCGTTCTAGCCAACTGAACTACACCCCGTAGAAAATTGTGTATATTACAAAACCAGCGATTACTGCGTCACTGTAGCATGGGTTTTGTATTTTTTCAAGCAATCCCTCGACCCCCAAGAAGTTGTTTATTTGGGGGAAGGGCGATTATTGGAATATTTTATTATCCAATAATGTTGTTGCCAGCCGGTTGAACAAGGGCTCGGGGGAGCTTTGTACCTGATGCAAAAAAGTACGTTCCTCCTGCTTGTTCAAATTACGTCGGCCAATGACATATTCAATTGTCTGGTGAATATCGGCCTGATGGTGGGCAGGTGCGCTAGCAAAAAGGCGCATAACTTTATCCCTGTCATTGTCAGTGATATCTGGCGCCTGTTGTGCAAGCATGATGTTGATCAGCTCATCTGTGCTCAATCCGTCTAATGTATCAATTTCCGTTTTTTCTTCCTCAGTAACTCCTGCCCGGATTTCGTTCCAGACGTTTTCTGGGAGCCTTTTTTTGGGGAAGGCGAATTCCGTCCCGGGATGCAATTCTGGGGAGAAAACCTGTCGGTATAAAGGCGAATCCTGCCCACCGGTCAATCTGGTCAGTATTATGCCTGATTCCCGTTTCATTTTTTCGGCTCGTTGCTCGGCTTCCTGAGTAGATAGTGGGAAAATATTCCGCATCGGCATTTCGAGGTAATGGACGATATTTGTCCAGCTTTGTTTAGGATCCGTCCCGGCATTGAATTTGTCTTGCGGTAAGTTGTTAAATAGGGGAAATGACTTATCAAACGAGAGGCGTTCATCAGGGTACAGCGCCGCTCCCCGCTGTACGCCGTCTGTTACGACGTTCCTGACAAATTCCCGGCTCCCTAAAATTCCAGCCAGCCGATCAATTGATTGGACATGATGTGTAATCGGGTCACGTTCGTCATTGGCGCCTCCGTGGAACAGCGCTGCGCCAATCACCCGTCGGTTGAAAGCTTTTGACGCCTCAATCATTTCGGGATCCTGTTCAGATCCGACTTTATATTTTCTGGCCATCAGTGCGCCAAGATATCCGCTCAATGCGGCATGCAGCTGGATCTGTCTTCCTTTTTTGAAATCCATGGCTCCGGATCGCTCTTGGCTCAATAATTCAGGGTATCTCCCTAAATCATGAAGCAGCGAAGCATAGAGAGTCAGGTATTGTTCGCTTTTTGAAATTTTTCCTGTTTGGGCCAAATATAAAAATTCCAGCATATCATATGATATGTGTGTCGTGTCATGTCCCAATGTTTCCCGGTGCTCTTTCGTGTCCCACATATTTAGCATTTCAGTAAGAGCGCCATCAAATTGCTCGGGATACTTTTCGATCAGTTGGGTCAGTTTCTGATCGCCAAAATGGATATCTTCCGGTTTTGGGAGCTGCCCTCCGAAGCGCTCCATTGTTTCGGGAGTTTTGTCTCCTAGTTGATCGTACCATTCAGGAGATTTTTCCATACAGTTCTTATGTTATTGTTTTGCCATGGCGGTCACGACGTTTTTCATTTGTTTTGTAGCCGTCATCCGATGACCAGAATAAGTACAGTTTTTTCTGAAACCCGCCCTTGTGGAGGAAATTTTTCTTTTGGGCCTGACGAATGTCTTGGGTTGATATTTTTTTAAGTTTTTTTATCTCGTCGATTACATCCAGTACATCGGCGATCTCATCAGCCAATTTAAAAAACGGTTCTTGGCTTTTTGCAACCCAGTCGCCTCTTCCTCAACTTTCTTAATAAGTTCTTTCTCGAATTCCTTTAGTTTGAGCTTCTTGAATTTGGCAGTAGCCCCAGCCGTTTTAATCCGTTCTGGAATTTTGTCGCGGACCAGCTTGTAGTAATATATCTTTTTCATTACCAATTGTAGTGGTTGTATCCACTCTATAATAACATGGCTAATTTATTCTTGGAATGGGATGGTGCCGAGGGCCAGGATTTACTTCAATTTGTTTAGTTGAGTTTTATCCTGGCTGAATTTTACCTCTAAATCAGTAAATAATTCCAAAACTCCATCTTTAAGAAGCCCCCGAACAATTTGAACCGCAAAATTTGAATCCTGCGCAAGATCGTCAATGCGCACTTTTCGGGCCCGCATTAACCAGGGCAGATCCTCCCTTGTAGCTCCGAAATAAATATTTGGAATTTTGGCCTGAAAAATTGCCGCACCACACATGATGCAGGGTTCATGGGTTGAGTAAATTGTACAATCGCTTAAATTATGCGTCCGGAGTATTGTGCAGGCTTTCCGAAGTGCCTGCATTTCTGCGTGTGCAGTCGCGTCACCTTTTGCAATATTTTCTGCGTGGCCTTTTGCAATAACTTTGCCATTGCACGTTATTACTGCACCAAACGGAAAATCGCCAGCTAGCTTCGCTTTCTTAGCTTCCTGGATGGCAAGGCGCATGAACGTGTGGTGTAGATTTTCCCTCATGCAGTAAGAGTTTGTATTAATGAAAAGCTACCAGATATGCTCAATGGGGCGTTGACAGCTCTTTAAGTCCGGAGTTTTCCGCACATCTTCCGAGGGCCACCTACGGTCGGACTGGCGACTCAAGGATGAAAAGGGTAATTCTGCTCCCAAATGCCGAGGGCCAGAATCGGACTGGCGACGCAAGGATTTTCAGTCCTTCGCTCTACCACTGAGCTACCTCGGCATGTGACCGTCCTCGGCATTTGGGAGTAATTAGCACCATTCGCTCTTCCGGGGCGCTTCTATGGGCGCGCCCGCTCTGCTTGTGCAGAGCCCACTTCGCTACCTCGGCGGATTCACCGGCATAAGCGAGTATTATGATACGTGTCCATGGTGGGGACGAGAGGAGTTGAACCTCTGACCTTCACAATGTCAATGTGACGCTCTAACCAACTGAGCTACGTCCCCGTGGTCTGGTGGGCGACCCAGGAGTTGCACCCTTCGACTTCGCCACCTCGATTTCACTCGGTGGCTTCGCTCAGGGTAGGCCTGGGACCGCTCAAGTATCCAATAACAAATTTCTTCAGCATGAATGCTATTATTCCCTCGGTGGGCGACCCAGGAGTTGCACCTGGGACCTCGTCATTATCAGTGACGCGCTCTAACTACCTGAGCTAGTCGCCCACTGAGGGAACAAGTATGGCTACCTGCTTGCCCCGAGCGAAGTCGAGGGGAGCTAGTCGCCCATGCCTTTTTTCCAACAAAAAAACTACAACCTGATGGTACTATTGTAGTTTATCATACATAAAAAATCAAATGACTGGAGGGATGCTTATAAACCCCTTAGCAACCAGCAGGTGGTAAAGAATACGAATCAACTCAATGATGTATATCTATACGTACGTCAGAGACGCACGAATATCGACAAATTGGTTACTCCTTAGAAAGGAGGTGATCCATCGACAGCTTCCGCTACCGATGCCTTGTTACGACTTCGCCCCTATCATCGGTCCTACCTTAATTCCTCTTGCGAGGAGCTTCGGGTATTACCGACTCTCTTGGCGTGACGGGCGGTGTGTACAAAACCCGAGAACGTATTCACCGCAGCATAGCTGATCTGCGATTACTAGCGATTCCTGCTTCATGAGGGCGAGTTGCAGCCCTCAATCTGAACTGGGGATAGTTTTGTTGGGATTAGCTCCACCTTACGGTTTGGCAACCCATTGTACTATCCATTGTAGCACGTGTGTAGCCCAGGGCGTCAGAGGACCATGCTGACTTGACGTCATCCCCGCCTTCCTCCCCGTTATCCGAGGCAGTCTGATATGATCGTCTAACATATCATAGGGGTTGCGCTCGTTCAAGGACTTAACCCGAAATCTCACGACACGAGCTGACGACAGCCATGCAGCACCTGTCCTAGCACCCTCGAAGGAGGTCACGTTTCTGCGACTTTGCAGCTAGGATTTCAAGCCCTGGTAAGGTTCCTCGGTTATTGTCGAATTAAACCACATGCTCCACCGCTTGTGCGGGTTCCCGTCAATTCCTTTGAGTTTTAGCCTTGCGGCCGTACTCCCCAGGCGGGATACTTAAGGCGTTAGCTTTTAAGCCGTCACTGAAAGGGTCGAAACTCCCAATGACTAGTATCCATCGTTTACGGCGTGGACTACACGGGTATCTAATCCGTATCGCTACCCACGCTTTCGCTCGTGTAGTGTCAGGGTCATTCTAGTAGACTGCCTTCGCTATTGGTGTTCTTGCCGATATTAACGCATTTTACTACTACACCGGCAATTCCGTCTACCTCTCCTGCCCTCAAGCTGACTAGTTTCCTTAGCAGTTCTGATGTTAAGCATCAGGATTTAACCAAAGACTTGATCAGCCACCTGTGAGCTCTTTACGCCCAATAAATCCGGATAACGCTCGGGGCCTTCGTATTACCGCTGCTGCTGGCACGAAGTTAGCAGCCCCTTATTCTTATGGTACAATCATTAATTTTTCCCACAAAAAAGCAGTTTACACTCCGAAGAGCTTCTTCCTGCACGCGGCGTCGCTCCCTCAGCCTTTCGGCCATTGGGGAAGATTCTTGACTGCAGCCTCCCGTAGGAGTCTGGGCAGTGTCTCAGTCCCAGTGAGGCGGGTCGCGCTCTCACGCCCGCTATCCGTCGTAGCCTTGGTGAGCCATTACCTCACCAACTAGCTGATAGACCATAGGCCCCTCTCCGACCGATTTGCACCTTTACATAATCCCACATCGTGGGTTCATGATCATCGGGGATTAGCCCGGATTTCTCCAGGTTGTACCCGAGTCGGAGGCAGGTTACCAATGTGTTACGCACCCGTTTGCCACTTGCTGTATCTTGCGACACAGCACGTTCGACTTGCATGCCTTAGACACGCCGCCAGCGTTCATCCTGAGCCAGGATCAAACTCTCAAATAGTTGGAGTTTTTAACTAGAAAAACTCCCAAAAAAAGGAATTGATTCGTTTCCTTACCACTTGCTGGTTGTTAAAAAGAAAACATTGTTAAGGTTCTCCTGCGGCAGCCGATAAAAAATCCCGGAACAGCCGGGAAACAAAATTCTTTTAAAAAATGGTTTTACCCAAATTATTTTGCTCCGTTAGGCTGGTTCCTTTCCTGATTTTATTGTAAACTTAGCGAAAAAATCGACCCTTCGTAGTTGTATACGTATTGTATACTACTCAGCCCGCCCTGTCAAGCAGTGCCTTTTGCGCGATGAGTGCGCCATTTGGCGATTGCCTGGTGGTCCCCAGACAGCAGGATTTTGGGTACCGATTGGCCTTTAAATCTTTCCGGCCGGGTGAAATGCGGGTATTCCCGATATTTCAGTCCTTTGGAAAATGTTTCGTCTTTTGGAGAGTCGGCATGACCCAACACGCCCGGCAGCAGTCTTGATATGGCATCGACGATGGTCATGGCCGGCAGTTCCCCGCCGGTCAGGACATATTTGCCGGTGCTAATTTCCGCGTCGATATATTTTTTTATCCGTTCGTCCACCCCTTCGTAATGTCCGCAGATCAGAATCAGTTGGTCAATCGCAGAATATTGTTTGGCTGTCAGTTGAGTAAACATCTTCCCTTTCGCCGCCATGAGGAAGGTTTTGGAATGTTTTTTTCGCTTGATAGATTTCAGGCATCGGTAAAGCGGATCGATTTTCATGACCATGCCCGGGCCGCCGCCGTACGGACGGTCGTCGACAGTCCTGTGTTTGTCTGACGTAAAGTCGCGCAGGTTATGAATTTTTATAGTGATCAGCTTTTTATTCTGCGCACGTTTAATGATGCTCTCATTAAAGTAAGATTTAAATATTTCCGGGAAGATGGTGATGATGTCAAATTGCATGAAATAAATTTAGAGTATTTTATTCAACCTCTCTAGTTTTGATTTTGTTTCAAGGCTCAGTACTTTGGTAGTAATATATTTTAATTTATTTCTGTCAAATTCATACTTTACCCATTTATTAGTAATAGCCTGTTCTCTGAATGGGATAAGTATTTCCCTGGTTATATCGATTAGATTGAACATCCATTTAGTTCTGGTTGGCGTTTCGTGGTATTTTGTTAATAACGTGGTTTTTACGTGTTCAATCAGATTAATGATTAATTCGACAGTTAGATCAATCGCGCCGGATTTCCAAAGCAATTTGTTTATCTCAATTTTATCTTTGGCGCCTAGTTTTTTGTTCAGAGATTGGTATAGATATTGTCTTTCATCTGGTGTTAAAACCTGAGAATAGAGAGCTACTAAATATGCGATATCGGTTTTTCCTTCAATAATATCAGAGTGAGACACGCCTTTCATCCCCTTGCTCATTCCGGTAACTTCCTCGACAATTACATAGTCACCCAAATCATTCCTGATCATTTGGATAATCCCATAAAACATCCCGATTTTCGGCGCTATGTCATTAATTTCGTTAGCGTTTAAGATTTGCGCTTCTTTATTGCCAGCCCTCGCCGATAAATCTCCTATGGCTTCAAAGAATCCGCCGCAAATCCCATAGATCCGTTGAATGTAGAGGTCAATCACCTCGTCGAACTTTTTATTTTTTAATAATTTCTTTTTACTTACGGAATTAAAAGTAAGTTGTAAATCAATGACTTGGCCGCGATACATCAAGAGATTACACTCATTCATAATTCCAGCCAATTTTTTTCCAATCGTCAAATTTTCGGAAGCTATGATAAAAAAGTATTTTAAGGTGAGCAAATGGCCCAAAATTCCGGTGTAAATTGCATCACGGCGTGTAAATTTTTTCCAGACAGTTTCAAGCTTTTGCCGATAACTTGAATTATCGAAAACATCGTCAAGGGCGTACGTGTTCATCCAATTATATAATTCCACAACCACGCCGAGATCATAAGGAAACGATATTGATTTAACAAATTTTTTTTCAAGAACTAAGTGATGGTTGACTAAATCATATAATTCAAAGAATAATTCTGGACGGACTTTTTTTACTCCATGGTGCCTGCCTTCAACTTTGGTAAAAGGCGGATTTATGGAATGCTCCAGACAATTAAGAATTTTTTCCGGTGATTCATCCCACGATTCAATTACGGCAGCAATGCCGGAATCTATTTCTTTTTCTGTCAGTTTGTTCTTGAAGTATTTTGAAATGTTCCTCTCAACCTGACAAACCAAAAGCGAAACTTTGTCTGAATTAAACTGAATTTTTTTCAGAATCTGCAATTCTTTGAGTATTTGCTTATCAGAAAGCTTATTAGTAAAGACCATTTTCCCCAGACTCTCTTTGTTAGCAATTTCTCGGGCCCTTTCGTCAACCTTATAATTGATAATTCCAGAACGTGAATAAATTGATCGATAATAGTCATCCAGGTATTCTGAAATCTTTGACTCAAATTGATTTTCATTTTGTGCAAATAGTACAGTTGTGTGCACAAATTTTTGATGATTTTTTACTATTTCCGCGACATTTTTATTGGCAGTAAGAATTGCGTTAATGCTAAAGCTAACCATCCATTGCGAGGCGTAGTAATCAACATGTTCTACGTCTTCGATAAGCATTATAACTGGTTTGCTTTTGGAAATCGCATATCCGCACTCCCAAGTGCTGTCTGTCCCCGTTGGAGAACCGTCTAGTGTTTTATATTTTTTCATATAAACAACCAGTGCGTCAGCATGATTGATAGCATCCAGGTCAAGACAAGCAATACCAATTGGTATAAACCGGTGATCATCTGGCGTATCTTGAGTCCCCGGTTCAAACAAGCCAATGCTTCTGTTGAAAAATCGTGAATATTTATTACTAAAATATTCCCTCCAGAGTGTTATACCGCTGGCAAGGTAGAGATGATATTTGAATTGTTTTTCTTTCTGCATATCAGTAAATAGTATACCACATTCAACAACAAAACCGCACTGATGTGCGGCTTTGCTTATAAAACTATTTTATATTTTCAGATCGTCAACCGCTGAGGTGTCTACCGCTTCGCTTGGTGCAGAGGCGCGAGGGCCTTTGCGGTAGCCTTCCGGTTCGTAGATCTTCAGGTTGACCCGAGCGTGGTTCTTTGCGCCGACTACCCGCAACAGCGTGCGGATGGCCTTGGCAGTCTGGCCCTGGCGGCCGATAACCTGGCCGAGATCGGCTGGGTTGACCTTGAGGGTAATCAGGACGCCCATTTCATCGACAGTCCGGTCGGACGAAACGTCATCCGGCTTGTCGACGAGCGACTTCACCACGTACTCTACGAATTCCTGGTCGTGTTCTTTTGCCATACAATTGTGGTTCTTCAGTTATTCTATTAAGGTGCCAGTACTGTCGACCTGATCAGAACTGGATTTCCTGCTGTTATGCTAACAATGATAAAGTGGTTTGTCAAATTGCGCTGCACTCAGTGACTGCCTGGACAGGCCAGGCGCAGCTCCATTTACCGAATTTGTTGATGTAGCACGTATCATTGACCCGGACGGCAAAGTTTTGCGTTGAGGTGTAGGTTTCGTGCTGCACTGTGGCGGTAAAGGAATAATTTCCAGAGCTGAACTGGTTTGTCGGCCAGGCAAAAGTATTTTGTACTCCCGAACAGGTATTTGTCTGAAAAAACTTTGGAGAATTGACGCTATATTGAAATGGCAGATTCATCGGATTGGCGGCGATAAGTTTGACCGTGGCCGGGTACAATTCATTGACTACAATTGGGCTGATCGGCTGGAGGATGGGGACGGCAGAGACGGGCGAATAATCGTAATTAGTTATTTCGCCGGTAGAAAAATTATAGATCGGGCTGGAGGTATCGCAGATACTATTGCGATCAGTGTCGTCACAGCCATTGGCCGGGTTATTGTGCATGCTCCAGAAATTTCCGACACCATTTTCGTCATACTGATTGTTGGTTCCCATATCGTATGACGGCTTGACGTATTCCGGGTCGCCGATGAAATTAATGTAGTTTTTTATAAACACGTTGTCATGTGTACCGGACTGGAAAGCTGTTCCCGTATAGACTGTCATGTAATTATTTTCTATACGGTTGTTGTGAGGATTATAGAAAATGCCATTGGTTGACCCGCTGCCTGATATGACGCCCCAATCTACGCCAGTATAGGTATTATAGGAAACCGTATTATCATGGGAGTCATGCAAAAGGTTTATCCCGGGCCCCCAAAAATCAATGATTGTGTTGTGGTGAATCGTGTTAAATTTTGCCGCGCCGGTGTTTTTGAAATCGTCCGAATCTTTGTCGCCATCAAAGGTGACGCCAGCTCCAGTCCAGACTTCATGCGGGCCAATAATGGTATTGTTGTAGATGTTGTTATAGGCCGACCCATGGTTGATCCAGATGGCATTGGGGGAGGCGGCGCTACTTGGGAATTTACCCAGTGTATTCCTATACACCTGGTTATAATTGGAATTGAACGCCAAGTTGATTCCGCCATTTGAGAAAAGCGTATTATCATGGATTCGGCTGTTTGATGCAAACTCCAAATCAATAGTCGGGAGCACGCTTTTATTGCCGGAGTTTTCCAGTCGGACATTATTATAGATCTCGCTATTAATGACAGAGCTGACTACCATGTCGATATAGGAACTTTGAGTGAAGGTGTTATTGAAGAGGGTTACTCGCATAGGCGGCTTCGGCGCGTGGTTAAATGAATCATACCCGCCTCCGACGTACATGCCGTACCCAAAACCACCGATGGTGCAGTTCTTGATGGTCAGGTTATCAGCACCTGTAGCAAAAATTCCGATTTTATTGTATGCGGGATTTGGCGCTGGGGCGCTGAAGTCGTAGTTACCAACCATGATGGAGCCGTTGCAGTCGAGCGTTACGTTCGCCGAGTAGATGCCGACAATAATATACGAAGTCGTTGTTCGGGTGTATGTCTTGTTGCACAACGTTAGAGTAATGGGGGCGTCTGCAGGGTCATCGTAGATAAAGTATCCATTGGAAGATATATCAGGATCAATGCAGTCGGCCGGTTGGGCTGCAGCCATTGGTACGTTGATTCCGGGCTCGCTGTCCAGCAGAGCGGACGCCCGTAATGTATCCGATGGTGCCGCAGTCGGTAAGGCGGGATTTGTTTTTGGCAGTATGACTGGGAAATGGCGGGTAACTATCGGGGGGGTGATTGCCTCACTATCTGTACTGACTAAGAGGTACGGAACCGCTGCAGCCTGGGCTGATTGAGCAACCAAAATTCCCCCAAGGAGTAACATGGCGGACAATGAAACCGTGACTATTACGTTTTTCATAAATGTATAGGTAATTAAATGCAAAAAATCCACTTAAGCATGAGTGGTGCTAAAGATGACTAGGCCCCTTCAGTGAAACCTCTTATAAAGAAACACTGTTGATTAGGGAAATTTTTTTACTTTTTTGCTAGGCAGCTGGTTTAGCCTCGCCCGTTTCAGCTTTTGGCTGAGGCGTTTCTGGAACTGGTACCGGGACAGCCTCTGTTTTAGGCTCTACAGCTTTTGGGGCCGGTGCGGGCTCGGCAGATTTCGGAGCTTCTTCCTTCTTGCGGATGTTCGCCACCTTGATTTTCTCGCCAGTGATAAGTTTCTGGTCGATCAGCAGATTATGAACCACCCCGGAAGTGGAGGCACCCTTGGAAATCCAATGTTGGATACGCTCTTTTTTCAGCTCGACTTTATTGGTATGCGGGTCGTAGGTCCCGAGCAGTTCCAAATAGTCACCGACCGTGTCCTTGGCCTTTTCAGAAACGATGATCCGGAATACCGGATGTTTCTTTTTGCCGAATCTTGATAAACGAATAGTTAGCATAGTATACGTATTTTAGGGTAAAATCGTTTTTTCGTCAAGCCCCCCTCCCGGCAGACCCACATCCAACGATCATGGGCGCACTTCCATGGGGCAGAATAGGCTACCTGTTGACGACTTTTTCTGCCTCCGCCATGTCGATAGACAGGAGTTTGGATGCTCCGTCGTTGCTCATAGTTACGCCGTAGATAATGGTAGCTTTATTCATCGTGGCTCGGTTATGGGTGATAACGATGAATTGGGTTTTTTTAGACAGCCTTTCCACGATTGAAGCGAACCTGATGGAGTTGCTTTCGTCCAGTGCCGCATCCACTTCGTCCAAAATGACGAACGGCGACGGATTATTATGGATGATGGCGCAGATCAGGGCGATGGATGTCAGGGCACGTTCCCCGCCGGAGAGCATGCTGATGCCACGGAGTTTTTTCCCGGGCGGAGTGGCGTGGATATCGATGCCAGTGATTATTTTTTCCACTTTTTTGGTATACAGGGGATTTTTTTTCTTTTCCTCTTCTGCGTCCTCGTTATCATCTCCCTCTTCGTCCTCCTCTTCTTCTCCCATTTCTTCCAATTCCTCTTCAGGGCTTTTCGGCTCTTCTTTGACCAGCGACAGGCTGGCGTGGCCGCCATTGAAGAGAATCTTGAAGTATTCGCCGAACTGGGCGTTGATCTGTTCGAAAGCCTTGCCGAACTGTTCCTTGATCGTCTCATTCAGGTTGGCGATGGCTGATTCAAGGTCGGCCATGGCCTTGTTCAGGTCGGCGGTTTCAGTGGTCAGGAAGTCAAAACGTTCCTTGGTGGTTTTGTATTCCTCGGCAACCTGCGGGTCGATGCCGCCGATCAGTTCGATCTGTTTTTTCAGGTGCTGGATCTGCTCGAAGAGTTGCGGCTCCGGCGGGACGGCCGGACCGGCCTTCACTCTGGCACGTTCATCGTCAGTGAGCTCGTCGGTCATTTCTTTGGCCAGGTCCTCCTGGTGCGTTTCGATTTTAGCAATGGAGATCTGGATGCCGTTCAGTTCCGCGGTGATGATATTCAGGGCCTGTTGTTTTTGGGAGAAGACGTTCTGTTGTTTGAACACCTCTTCTTTCTTCTTTTGCTCAGTCTGGTTGAAAGACGCAATCTGTTCGGTAATTTTTGACAGTTGAGCCTCGATCCCGTTGATTTTTTGGCTGATTTCCTTCTCATCATTGGCGATATCCCGTGATAATTCTGAGGCGGTTTTGGACGATGAGGCCCGGGTCAGGTCACGGGAAATTTTGGCCAATTCGTCCGTCAGGTTTGTTATTTGAGCGCGGTGCAGGGATTCTTTTTCCTGATGGACCTGGAGCTTGATTTTGATGGCATTGATTTCAGTTGCGATTGTTTCCTTGTGACCGAGCAGTTTGGCGATTTGGTCCTGCAGGCCGATGACTTCATGCGGGTCGCCGGAACCTGATTCGCGGAGTTTCTGGGCCAGATGGCGGAGTTGGCTGGTGATGGCCCGGGCCGTTGTTTTGATCGCGTGCAGCTCGTCCAGTGTCTGGGCCTGCTCGATTTTATTCAACAATTCCTGCTGTTCGGTAAAAAGTTGGTCAATGGATTTGGCTACCTCTGGAATGGTGACGGTTTTTCGGTTGGCCATCCGGCTGCGCGACGCCTGGAGGCTTTGGCTCAATGCCTGGATCTCGGAGGAGACGACCTGGAATGTTTTTTCCTTTTCGGCCAAATGGCTGGAGAATTTTTCCGCCTGTCCGGAATGTCCCGCGCTGGAGACGTCGAGTTCGCTGATGGACGCCTGCAATTGTTCCTTGCGGCGTTCGAGCCAGACCAGATCGTATTGGCCCTGCTGTTCGCGGCTGACGGCGATTTTGCCCTTGATGATGGCCTGGTCGCGCAGCAAGGAATTTTTTTCCGTTGACAGTTGGTTGTATTCGCGCTGGAGTTTGTCGTACTCTTCCTGCCGACTGGTGCCCAGGGCCAGCTCGTGCATATGAGCCTGGATAGTATCCAACTCCTTGGTAACCGTTTCGCGTTTCTTGTCGGTCTCGTGGAATTTTTTCTCTTCCACTTCATGTTGGGCGGCCAGGTCATGCCATTGGCCGGTGTAATAGGTATGCTGGACGTTTTTCAGTTCCGCCTGCACTTCCTCGCGTTTTTCCAGGCGGTGTACCTGGCGGGTCAGCGAGCGAAGCCTGGGCTCGATTTCCTGGATGAGCAGTTCGGCCTGGCTGAGGTTTTCTCGGGTCAGGTCGAGTTTATGCTCAGCCTGTTCTTTTTTGAGCTGGTACTGCCTGACGCCGGCCGCCTCGTCAAAAAATTCCTTCCGTTGGTTCGGCGTGGCGGCCAGGAACAGGTCGACCATGCCCTGGCTAATGATGCTGTAGGAGCGCTGGCCGAAATTCGATTTAGCCAAAAGCAGGAGGATGTCCTGGAGCCGGACCTTGTTCTTGTTGATGAAGTATTCGCCCTCCCCGTCCCGGTAGATTTTCCGGGTAATGATGATTTCACCGTAATCGATGGGCGCCTGGCGGTCCTCGTTATTCAGGTGCATGTCCACCTGGCAGAATCCGAGGCGGGATTTCTTGTCCGAGCCGGCAAAAATGACGTCCTCGGATTTCTTTCCGCGGAGGGTTTTCAGGCTCTGTTCGCCCAGGACCCAACGGACCGCGTCAGCGGTGTTGGACTTGCCGGAGCCGTTTGGGCCGACGATGGCCGTAATGCCCGGCTTGAATTCTAGGACGGATTTGCTGGCAAATGATTTAAAGCCCTGGATGACGAGTTGTTGGAGATACATGGTGTCTTTGTGGGATTTTTTGGACAAATGAAAGAGGCTTGAGGCCCTCTTGATGGGGATATTTTAACATGTTTTCGGGAAATTCCCAAATAAAAATCGGGCTCACACTAGTAGAATGTGGAGCCCGTAGCATTTCTGGTTTGAGATGTGTCTAAAGTGGCGCGTTCTGGCCAGTTTCTGGAGTGCCACCATTTTTTGTCATCAGGTATTTCTGGCGATATTTTTTACCCCCAATAAACCCGAAGACGATGATACCGAAGACATAGGCGATGGCGCTGATTATCAGCATTGCTTTCCAGAACGGATCGTGTTCAGCCAAGTATCCTCCGAAAATGGATCTTAGTATGAGGACGATACATGCTATGCCGAACAGCATCAGGATGAAAAGGTCCATCTTTTTGTCATTCCAGTGGTTATTGATCCATTGGAAACAACCAACCGGAAAACAGATAGTATATCCCAGGGCTTTAAGGTTCTCTAGAAAACCTTGGATAGACATCCTATCCTCCTCGCTTTTGAAGGAACCATTATTAAATTACACAATCATATCGTCTTTTATTAGGTGCGTCAAGGGAAGTTAAAAACTTCCATAAACTTGTTATTTGACGTCAGTTGTCCCTCCGTGTATCATGGAGATGCCCGCCATGTGAACAGCACGGAAGAGGGCGACTACTGAACAGCTCGCATTTTGCGGGAAGAGTCATGCGAGCAACTTCGCAACCCGGGAGAGCGGTCTGTACCTTTTCATTCAATTCATAATCTACCCTCGTGGTGGATGCGGCAACTGCCGTTGATCATCAATCCGATGTACAGACCCGGTGTGAGCATACGCTCTCCCGGTCTTTTTTTAAATTAAAAAAAGCCATTGTGTTTCCACAACGGCTAGGTCAATCGGAGAACATGCCTCCGCCTTCAGTTTCTGTTAATTTTCTGGCAGCAATTTTCAATTTACGCTTGGCGATGGTGAATCGGGCTTGGACCATCGTGGTGGTCATTTGGAAACGTTCAGCCGCTTCCTTAAGTAAGTGGCGCTGACCATCTTCCATGCCACTCATATACCGGAAAATTTCACGTTCCTCATCGGTTAAGACTTGGAGTAGGTCGGCCAGAACTGCGGCATAATGCCGTTGATCAACGATGGCATCAGGTGAGATGGCGCGCTCATCTACTAGCAGGTCATGTAATGACGAATCACTGTCAGAAAAATGCTCATCCAATGACCGATGCGTTGCGGTGGCAAACGCCTCCCTCATCTGGGTTTCGCTGATGCCGAGCTCTTTCAGTTGCTCTGGTGATAACGGTGCACCTGACTGGCCGGCGACGGCAGTTTCCAGCGCTTTCCGGATGGCATAGAATTCGTTCTGGATGTGCGTCCTTGAGGAAATGATATGCTGGAATCTGGCGACTTCTTCTCTGATATGCTGACGGATCGGCCAGACTGCATAGGAGATGAGACGCGCGTTCCTGTCTGGATGGTATAATTTTATTGCGATAGCCAGCCCAGTATTGCCGGCGTTGACCAGGTCTTCGATAGCAACGTCGGACCAGCTGTACAAATTGGCGACGGAAACGACGAAACGCAGATGAGCTTTTGCCAGTTTTTCCTGCGCTTTTCTATCACCCACCAGACTTTTTGTCGCTAATTGTGCCTCCTCTTCACGTGTGATGAGAGGAGTCTTACCGATCTCATCCAAGTAATACTTATAACTTGGAGAGTTGGAATAAGTGCCCATATTTACCTCTCAATGTACGTGTGTTTGTTTTAAATTACAAAAGTGTACGATATTATCAGCTCCTCGTCAAGGGACGGGTAGGGATCCCTCAACATTGCCACTTCGACTTCGCTCGTGGGCTACGTTCGGGATATTTTTTCTGCCGAAATTTTTTCGCTCAGGAGGAACTTGAAAATTCGAGAAAAAATAAATACCGCCAAGTCGGATGACTCGGCGGGGTATGGGTAGCGAAAAAGGTTCGATGTTAATCCCAGAGAGGAGTGCCACAGTATTCGCAAGTCAGAATCTTGGAATCTGCGCCCGGCTGGCCGGTAAAGAGAAAGTTCGGTTTCGCTTCACGATCATTGTTCGTGATGCAGGCATTGTTTGTGCAGTGCACATTTTGCGAAATACCGATAGGGGCACGGTACCGCCTTTTGAGAATTGTACTGTTGCCCGGCAGGTAATTGATCGTTACGCCGGGGTAGAGGGTTTGGATTGTGGCGCCGGCGAATTCGGGCAGCTCGTAGTCGTTGAGGAGCAGAACGTCTTTCTTGCCGCTCGGATGCCGGCTTGATTTGACGTAACGGACGGACTGTCCGGAGATGCCTCCCGGTAAACACTGGAGTAGTTTGAGCAGACGCTCGATATTATCGGCCTGTCCCGGCGGGATATGGTCGATAACTGTCCCGCATTTGATCGGCTGGAAATGTTTGAGTGGCTTGCCGGTCACGACGGTTTTTTCCGTCTGGTCAATGAAGAACGGCTGTTGGACAGGGTGCAGGTCGATCGGCACATACTGTGTTTCGCACAGCATCGCGATGATAGCCATCCGAGCAGGTATGCCGTATTCGGCCTGCTGGAAGGCGATGATCCGCTTATCGAGGGAAACCTCGGAGTCGATTTCATCCACTCGCGGGAGCGGATGCATGACGCGCACATCGGGCTTCCAACTATCCAGCACATCCTGATTGATAATGAAACGGTGGCGGACCGATTCGATGTAGCGTTTTTCTTCTGTCGACATGCGTTCTAATTGGAACCTGGTGACATAGACGATGTCGCAGTCTGCCAGGATATCCAATGAATCCCCTTCGGTTACGTTTGCGAGGCTGAGTTTGTACCGATCCGGAAGTTCGAACCCTTTGGGCGCGGCGAATTTGAATTTCATGCCTTCGCGTCGGCAAAATGCCTGGAGTAAGGTATGAGCTGTCCGGCCTTTGCTGGGGTCGCCCATAATACCGAGGGTGAAATTGTCCAGGCGGCCAAGTGTGCGTTTGATGGTCAGCATATCCAAGACAGTCTGGGTGGGATGCCATTGCCGCCCATCGCCGCAGTTGATGATATTGACCGGTCCGGGGTTGATGACTGAGAAATCGGTCACGTATTCCTGACATCTTTTGGCGATATAGAGCGGCTCACCTTCGATGCTGGTGCGGATAGCGACTATTCGTGTATTGCGCCCGACATGCATGCGCAGGTCGTCAGTGAAACTCTCCCCTTTACCCATAGATGATTGATTGGGATCGGCGAACCGAGTCACCTTCATTCCCATATTATCACCTGCGGTTTCGGTAGCTAGCATTGTCCGAGTGCTCCGCTCCCGAAAGAGTGTGAGTAGTCGGTAATGCGGATACTGCCGGTTGCAGGTATTCCTCTGCGCCCATGGGATCATAGATTCCGCCTGACCTACGACGTAATCTATGGAGTTGTTGCCCATGAAGCTGTCCATGTTGATGACGTGCATGACAAATCCTCCTGTCCCTCAAATTGGGACGGTTTGTATGTTAAATTACTCTATTTTTTTCTATTGTTTCAAATACCTTACCATAGCGGTTTAGGAGCGTCAAGGAAATAAAAAGGGCCGGGCTTATGCTCGACCTGACTTGGTCAATCTGGATGGAATTGGGAACGATGGTTCTGCCTGATAGCCCGATCTTGGCGCCGTAGTCTCATTACAATAATAATGAGATAGACTTGGAGCCCGGTGATGCAGACCATGCAGAAAAGCAGGTCCAGGCAGATGATAAGGTTGCTGATGCCTTTATTGAAAGGCAGGAAACTTAGGGCCATCATCAGTAAGCCTATGGCCATGATTTCCATAAGGCGGATGGCACGTTTGGTAGAAAGTTTCATTCGGCCGCTTCCTCAATACGACAACTGTCGTAGTTTGCCGTCCAATGGGCATGTTTATGAGGAGCAATCCTATTACTCTGAATGTACGAGTAGGTTCATGGCAATGTATCATGGAGATGTGCGGACGTCAAGCATAAAAAAAGGAGCCGGTGGGTGGGGCTCCTTTTAGGAATTAGGAAGCGGTGAAAATGTTCCGTCGGGGGAGTATCCAGGCTTGATAGTGCCGCAACGTGAGCACTTCATCGGATCGGTAACGTGTAATCCACAATTTGGGCAGACCCAGATCGGGATAGGCGGACGATTTATTTCCATCAACCCTCCTTGGCTAAAGGAACGTATACTGATGTTAGTATACTCTTGAAATTTTTTTCGGGAAAATAAAAAGGAGCCGACAGTTACGTGCGGCTCCAGAATAGGAAAAGGGAATCGAATGAGCGGTGAGAAAATCGGTCAGCTTTGCTGATGTTCAGCAATGAAGCGCTGAACGTCAGCGTGCTGTTCCTCGGTAATCAGATGCTCCTCGGCAAAGGTCTGGGCGACGTCCAGGATCCTGAAGAGCGAACCGGTACGGAAACCGTCGCGCCGCAGGGATTCCATGCCACCCTGCTGGCGGTCGAATGCGACGAGGACGGTAATCTCATCCTGAGGATAGCCGCCCGTGATGAGCTTTTTGCTGGCTTCGCGCTTGCTTTTTGACGTAGTCACTACGTCATCAATGAGGTAGAGGTGTCCCCCTTCCTCATAGTTGCCTATGACCAGCGATCCGCTGCCGATGCCGTAGTTTTTTGGCTCAGGGCGGAGTGCCCGCAGGCGCAGATCCATGCCCATTCCCTGGCCGGCATATACTGCCGCCGTAGCCAATGGGTTAGCCGCCTCCGGAATGCCGCAGACGTAATTCGGAGTCCTCCGGCGTTCGCTGATGAGTTCCGAAATAAGCGTGGCGAAAAGCACGCCGAACATCGGAATGAGGCCGTGGGAATCCCACATTTTATCACGCAGGTTGACGTAGATCGGCGACATGCTGCCGTCTTTGAGTTTGGTCAATGGGCCGACGACGATGATTTTCTCGTCGAGCAGCCTCTTTAGGAATTCCAGATGATCTCTGGGGTTCAGGTTTTCCATAAGCACTCCATGCAAAAGGGTGGAAGAAAATAGAGGTTGCTGTCAAATACTGGACGTGGCGAGCTGAGCGCGCAGATCGTTGATCTGCGTATTCAGCGTTTCCGCAGCCAGGCCGGCGGCTTCGTCGAAATTGTCCTCGGATGAGGCATGGCACACGCTCGAAGAAGCGTTGATCAGGGCCGGTCCGCTAGCATTGTTGCGGAGGGTACCGGCTAGATCGCCCTGCTGTTTTCCGATGCCGGGTATCAGCAGCGGTACGTCCGATCCGACGCGCTGACGGATATTCCCGAGTTCTTCGGGATGAGTGGCGCCGGTGACCAGGCCGAGCTGACCATCCCAGATGCTGGACCGTTCGAATGTGCAACCATGGATTGTTTTTCCTCTGGTCAGCACTTCGGCCACCCACTCGTAAACGGGTATATGGCGGTCGTCGCAATCGCCGATGGCGTCAGGGACGGTAACCTTCATGTTCTGGAGGATGGCTGCATCTTTGTTGGACGTGACGCAGAGGGCGAAAATACCCAGTCCGGCTTCCAGGAACGGTTCGAGCGTTTTCGGGCCGAGATAGGGGCTGACCGTCACGGCATCCGGATCGAACAGCTTGTAGAACTGAGCGTACATCTTGGCGGTGTCGCCGATATCGCCCCGTTTGCCGTCCACGACCAATAGATGGTCGGGGAATTCTTTCCTGATGAACCTGCAGATGGTTTCCAGGGCGTGGATGCCGGCGGGACCATGCGCCTCATAAAAAGCCACATTGGGCTTGAAGGCGCACGCATGCGGCGCCGTCTTCCTGATGACTCGCGTGAGGTATTCATAGAACATGGGCTGCAGGCGATCACCGAATCCGGACACCAAGCTCGGTGGGAACTTGGCAATGACGGGATCGAGACCGACGCACAATATGCTGCCGGTTTTCTCTTGCGCGTTGCGCAGTTTTTCTAGAAGTGTCATGATTGGCCTCCAATAGGTTTGAATAGGTTTTCAAGCGTCTGTTTCTGTTTTGTATTTGCGTTACCTTAGCAAATGTAAGCCTGATGTGTCAATCCGAAGTGTGCGGGTGTTATTGACAGCCAAATCCGATCGGGAGTAGAGTTGGGTGAATTGACCTTTGACTAGAACACCCTATTATTCCAGGAGGTTTACTGATGTTTGTAAAAAAGTTCGTAGCGGTTGCGGTCATCTGTATCTTGGCCGGACTCATGGTCGGATGTGCCGCAAAACAGCAGGCAATGATCGGCGGAGAAGGAAAGTCTCCCGTCCTGCAGGGCCAGGGTATCGGCAAGATTACCGGCGTGGTTCTCGATCAGAACAACGAACCTTTGGTCGGCGTATCAGTTGCGCTGGTCGGTACTAGGTCAGGCGCGATGACCAACGAGGAGGGCCGGTATACTATTCTCAACGTGAGGACCGGCAGATATTCGCTTCAGTTTTCTTTGCCGGGCTACAAAACCTTAACTGTAGATGAAGTGGAGGTGCGGGCCGACCTGGCGACATATTTGGACCAGAAACTTTATTAGCTGGTCGAGTATCGTTTATGTTGAATGAGCCGGGACTCAGTCCTGGCTTTTTTAATAAAAAATACGCACGCGGAAGTCCGACGTGCGCATGAGTTTGGTTGTGATGTGATTGTCGTTGTCTCTATTTGACGAATGTGCGGGCCGTCTCCCTGTGGCGCTGTTCGAGCTCCTGCAATTTGGGAGGGCGGTCGGTGAGCTCCTGCTGGGCGGCAATCGCCCTTTTCGCGATCGTTTCGCAGACAAGCACTTCGGTGCCGGCAGCCACCTCGAACCCGTCGGGAAGGGGGTGTGCTGTTTTGATGGCACACTGGTTGCCGGGTTTGCTGACATTTGCCCGGCGGCGTTTGATCTCGATACTTGATACTTTGACCGTCGTCTCAGCCGATCCGTTCCTGATCACCAGTTCCTCGTGGGCAACGAAACCGTTCTGATCGACGGCGATGCCGATATACGGACCGAACTTTCCCGGAAAAACTTCGAACACTTGGCCAACGGGCACGAGAATGCCTTGAGCCATACAACACCTCCATGTTTTGAACGTTATTGGTTTTTGTTTACGGGGATATGTATCAATCTATAACTGGAAATATTTTTTGTCAAATGCAAAAAGCGTCCCGCAATCGGGACGCTTTGCTAGATGCCGCGAATGATTATTTATTGTCCCAGATGACGCGCGATGCGGCTAGTGTTTTTGTCGCGGAAGTATAGTCTCCGACAACTTTTACTATTTCGCCGACAGTCAGATCGTCGAATGTCTTATTGGTGACGGTGTTGCAGGCGGCTTTAACGAAGCCGGTACTTTTCACAGGCTTTTCCAGATACAGGTATTTTGTCGAACTTGTCGTGGTGACCGTAACCTCGACCATCTTTTTCGAGTTGCCCATTTGGAGGACGAAGGAATGCGCAGCGGCATTGATGGATTTGACCGTACCTTTCATGTCCCGGTATTTGGCGACAATGGTATTGTCCCGGACCACTTTCGCGTTGAGTACTTTACCGGTACCGAGCGTGCCGCGGGCTTCGATCTTATCCCCGACAGAAAATTCATCAATGGTGGCAGTCAGCATGTGTTTGCGGAAGAGCTTGGTCGTGGAGGTGACATTGACGGTCCATTGCTGTTTTTTGCCCAGATCCACGGTAAGTGTTGCCGGTAATCCGCCATTGGTGAGCTCAATAGCCGAGATGGTTCCAGCTAGTGTTTTCATGTAGACAATGACCCGGTCGGCATCGATTCGATTTGAAGCTTGGCGCCAGAGCCCGATAACTTTTGCCAATTCGCCATTTTTCAGGTCAGTACAGGCGACTTTTTCTCCGCCGCGGATGATTGTGGCGGTGGTGGCGAGATAAACGGTTTGTTGCTCCCGATCCTTCGGTTTGTAGGTAAATGAGTTACTGGCACAATTTGTCGTGACGATAGTGCCGATGAACGTCCCGCCGGCGCGTTGGACAGACAGGTCTTTGATCGTTTTCGGGGTAATGGTATTCACTGCATCGCTCGAGAGCGTCCCTTTTACCTGGATGGTGTCTCCGACCATGAATTCGGATAAGTCGGCCGGACCGTTATATTTCCTGACGATGACTGTCGTGGCGTCGACATTGACGGTGTATACCGTCGCGCCTGATGTCAGTGTGATAGTGGCTGGTACGCTGGTGCCGCTCATGGCGGTCAGGGTGCCGGTAACCGCGATGGCGCTGGTTGATACGCTTTCTTCCGCTTGGACGGGCAGTGCCATCAGTAACGCAAAAAGAATGGCTGAACTGCCTAGAAGAGTAGTCATTTTCCTCATACTATTCGTTATATTAATAATTAACCCGTCGTTACCTTGCTACGCGGGGTAGTATAGAATACTTTTAATTGTCTGTACACTACCAGCCTTTTGCTTTCAGTCCGGCTTCGGCTGCGGCGACTTGTGCCTCTTGTTTTGACAATCCCTCACCGGTCGCAATCTGCTCTTTGCCCAGGAATAATCCGATGACGAAATTTTTTGCGTGGTCTGGGCCGTTTTCGGACAGAACCTGGTAGGACGGGGTGATCCCGTAATTTTCCTGGCTCAATTCCTGGAACCGGCTTTTCGGGTCTTGGTAGGCTTTGTTGGCGATGATCCCTTCCAAATGGATAAGGATCCGTTCGTGGATGAATTTTTTTGCCGGCTCCCATCCCTGATCCAGGTAGATGGCGCCGATCAGCGCTTCAAAAGCGTTGGCCATGATGAACTGCCTGGCCTTGGAGTTGGCGTCTTTTGATTCCCCCTTTGACAGATATAAGTAGCCGTTCAGATCGCAGGTCAGGGCGATTTGGGCAAGCATTTTTGAATTGACCAGGCTGGCGCGCCAGTTGGTTAGGTCGCCCTCGGGATTCGGGTACCTCGCGTAGAGGTATTCCGTCACGATCAGCTCCAGTACCGCATCGCCCAAAAATTCCAGCCGTTCATTATGCGGCAGGGGGAAATCCGGATGCTCATTGAGATACGAACGATGGACCATGGACTGGCGGAGCAGGTCCTGGTTCTTGAACGTGATGTTGATGGTTTTTTCTAGCTCGTTTATTTCTTTCATGGGGTAGTGTCCACGAGCTGAAACGAATGTTCGACTCTCCGGCGAACGCTCGTTTAAGCTGACGGTTGTTTATCCGGCGCAGACTGTTTGGGAGCTTCTTCCGAAATGGCCACCTCGCCTTTTTTGACCATTTCTTTGTATATGGATCCCAGGACGCCGTTGATGAATTTGCCTGACGATTCCCCGCCGAAACTCTTGGCCAGTTCGATCGCCTCGTTGATCGCCACTTTCGGGGGGATTTCGCCTTTGGAGAATTTCAGTTCGTAGATGCCGATGCGCAGGACGTTGCGGTCCACGACTGTGATCTGTTCCAGCGGCCATTCCGGGGCGAATGACGTGATCAGCTGGTTGATGTCCGCGACGTTATGGATGACGCCTTTGACGAGGCGCATGCTGAACCCATTGTCCTCAAAAGCCGGCGCAAACTCTTTGAGATTGCGTTCTACCAGAGACGGGAGAGTGCGCTCGTCCAGTTTGTTGAAATCCCATTCGTATAGGGATTGCATGGCGATAGTTCTGGAAAGGTGGCGATTGGACATGATGCGTTGGTAATGTGTAATTGGTAACAGGTAATTTTTATGCCGACTGTTACAGATTACGAGTTACTTATTACTTACTTTTTAGCCTTATCTTCTTTTTTCTTGGCTTTCTTTTTCTTGCGGTCCGCTTTGACATCAAGCATCAGGACGTCCTGGCCTTTGTAAAAGCCACAATAGGCGCACACGTGGTGCGGTCGGATTGGTTTTTTGCATTTCGGGCATTTCGCCAGTGACTGTACCTCGAGGGCGAAATGGGAAGCGCGTTCACGTTTAGACTGTCTAGTTCTTCGTTTGGCTGGTAAGCCCATATGATTTTTACGTTAGCATTGAATAAATTATACCTAGTATCCGCTTCATTGACAAGCGACATCCATTACACTAAGATGTGGGGACATTGTAAATGGTTCTTTTGATCATGTCAATTCAGAAAGGCAGGAGTACGGGATATGAGTAACACAATAGGCGACAATCCCGAGCTTCGTCGGGAAATCTTAGCAGCCGGTCAGGCAGCCCTGGATGCGCAAACCGCACCCACAAATTGCCAGCACCTCGGGGTATTGAGAGGTGAAGGCCGGATGGAGCTCCCTCCAACCATGGCCGCAAAGTATCCGCTGGGTATTTATCTGGGTACATGCGTGAATGGTTGCGGGACCACCAAAAGTGCCCGAGTCTTTGATGAAGCGAAGGAATGGCCGCAGTTTGGCCAGGTAGAGTAGTACATTGGAGGACTTCATGGATGATTTTTTTGGGGATCCTTATGAGGATGACGATGATTTCCCGGATTGGATCTTGGATATTTGATCCTTGGGCAGAAGAATTTTTTAGGCAGTTGCATCGGTGACTGCCTTTTTATTTTGGCAAGAGTTGAATTTTGCATTATACTATTAAATAATGAGGTGAACTCGTGACATATTTTTTAGGGCAGATGGTCTAAGAAAACAATCATGGAACAAACTAATTTAAAAGTTTATGGCCATAGGTGGCTGATACTACTGGCATTCATGTTTATCGCCGGTATGAACCAGATGACGTGGATTACATTTGCCCCGATCACCAGTAAGGCGGTGGAGTTTTTTGGTCTTAAATCCGATTTAATGGTCAGTTTGCTATCAATGAGTTTCATGGCAGTCGGTATATTATTGGTCATCCCCGCGGCCTGGGTGATCGACACCTGGGGTTTTCGTGTTGCTGTCGGCATTGGCGCTGCCCTGACCGGCTTTTTTGCTATGACTCGTGGTATATTTGCGCATAACTTCTCCTTGGTTTTTGCCTCACAGATCGGGCTAGCTGTTGCCCAACCATTTATACTTGGCGCGATTACTAAACTCGCGGCGCGCTGGTTCCCGGTCAAGGAACGGGCGACAGCAGCTGGACTGGGGACACTATCAACGTACCTCGGAATTATGGCGGCGATGATTATTACGCCCCCACTCACTCTGGAACTTGGGATTCCCGGGATGCTGCTTGCTTACGGTGTGGCTAGTCTGGTAGCGGCGTTTTTTTTCCTCTTTGTCGCCCGCGAACGTCCGCCTACATCACCCGCGTTCGCTGGCGTTGATGATCGGGTGCTGATGTTTGAAGGTTTGAAGCGCGTGTTGCGCCAGCGGGATTTTATATTCTTGCTCATTATATTCTTTTTTGGGCTGGGCGCATTCAATGCCATCTCTACTTGGATTGAAGTGATCGTCCATCCTCGCGGGTTCTCAATTGCCCAGGCCGGAATGGCTGGCGGTTTGATGCTGATCGGCGGTATTTGTGGTGCAATCGCTATGCCAATATTGTCAGATACTTTTCATCGACGCAAGCCATTTATGATCACCGCTTTGGCCGGTGTAATCCCTGGTTTGATTGGTATGACCTTTGCTACAAATTACTGGTTGTTGCTGGCGTCCGGTTTTATTTTCGGATTTTTTCTGCTCGGTTCTGGTCCGATCGGATTTCAGTATGCGGCCGAGATTACCCGGCCCGCACCCGAAGGCACGTCCAATAGCCTATTGCTGGCGATGGGCCAGATTTCAGGAATTATCTTTATCTTCGGCATGGACGCCCTTAAGGCGCCCGGCACCGGCGTGATGACCAACTCGCTATTGGGCCAGGCCGGGTTGATCGTGCTGAGCTTGATACTGGTTATGTTCCTCCGGGAATCACCAATTTTGGCGTCTTCACGCAAGATTGAACAATTATAGCATTTGTTGTATACAAAACCGCCGTCCAATTTTGGAGCGGCGGAATTTTTATATCTGTTGGAGAATG
>JBAYGJ010000003.1:0-42345 GCA_041666685.1 Patescibacteria group bacterium
GCGACCTGCTCGTGGGTGATGGCGCACACACGGTCACGGTCAGCGGCACCTCCAATAATCCTACCTTCACCACCGGAGGAAACCTGTCCTGCACCGCCGGCGCTACCAACACCATCAATTCCGGTACCGGGGTCTGGACGGTTAATGGCAACATCGACCTGACCGCCTGCACGTACACGGCCACGACGGGCAATACGATGCGGATGGGCGGCTCCAACGCAACTATTACCGCCGGCGGCACCGCGTTCTACAATTTCGGCGCCAATGGCACGACCAACACCGTGACCGGCACTGACTTCAGCATTTCCAACCAGCTGAATGTCTACGGCTCACGGACACTCAGTATTTCCTCTGGACGCACCGTGACCATGGGTATCGCCTCGGTAGAAATCGTCGGCGGCACCACCTCTACGGTATCCGGGGCCGGCACCCTGACGTTCCTGCCTGGTGCTGGCGGTCCAGGCACCACACTGACCACGCTCAGCTCGATTGTCCGCTTTGATGCAACCACGGGCGATATCGCTTCGACCACCATCGACGTACGGACATACGGCGGGCTGGTGGAAATATTTACCTCCAGCAGTACTAATGCCCGCACGGCCACCCTGGCCAGTGGAACGTATACAATTTCCGGAGCGTTTAATGTCTTGGCCAACGGCACACAGGACATGACGGTAGTCGGTACCACCGGCAATCCGGCCATGGCCATTACCGGCGTACTCGACTACACCGGCACTGGCGGCGGCACGGAAGTCATCCAATCAGGTACCGGTACCTGGACAGTAGCCGGCGACATCAACTTCACCAGCGGCACCTACACCGCCACATCAGGCAACACCATCACCATGACCGGCACCAGTAAGACTTTCACGAGTGGCGGGAACACCATCCATCATTTCACCACGTCCGGCACGGCCACGGTTACGTTCGCCACGAATGCCGTCATCGCCAATGGCGACATCACTGTCGGCTCCGGGACCACGCTGTCGGGAGCCCAGAACGTCACGGTCAATGACGGCGACCTGACCGGTGACGGGACGGTAAATTTCAGCGGCGGCACCACGACCATCCTTGGCACCGGCACGCTGGGCGGGAGCAATACTCCGGACTGGACCATGAACGGCATCACTCTGACCCAGCCTGCCAGTTGCGCCACGTCCTGCAATAACGCCGCCTGTATTCAGACCACCTCGACCGGCGCCGGCGCGGGTAAAATGATCGTCACTGGTGCTATCACCGGAACATCATGCTCCTATTCCTGCGGGATTGAAGAAACCTGCTACAACTACCACGGCCTCAATGCCGGTACGAAAACATGGGACCTCACCTACAACGGCCTGCCAATCAACAACCTAAGCTTCAGCCGCGGCACATCAACGTTCCGATACATCGGCGCGCAGAATATGACCGTCGCCCCGCTGAACTATTACAAATTACTTCTCCAACCAGCGAGCGGCACGCCGACGTACACCCTGAGCGGACAAATGATCGTCGGCAATGACCTGACTATTGCTTCAACCTTAAATCTGACGGAAGGCACTAATCCTGTCATTGTCGGCGGACTTGGCGGGACATGTACCGTCGATGTCGGCGGACAAACGCTCTACGACCTGCAAACATCTGCCGGTGGTGTGGATACCATCAGCCTGACTTCTGACCTGACGCTCAGCCGATATTTAATCGTCGGCCAATATGACGCAGACACGCTGAATATCACCGCCGGCAAGACAGTGACTGTCGAGAGCGCTGGCGCGAACGGCTCGCGTGGCATATTCGGTGATGGTACGATCAACGGTGGGACGGTCAAATACCGTGATCCTGACGAACTATTCGCTGACCTGACTATCAATTCTGACTTTGTGTACGACTCGGTCAGCGCGAACCAGGACATCGGCGACCGGTCATTCGGCGGTAATTTGACATTTGAGAACACTGGCACGTCAGCCCGCGTGGACACCATGGCCACCGGCACCCACGCCGTCGCCGGTAACATGACTGTCCAGTCCACCGGCTCCGGCGGCCTCACCGTAACCGGCGCGTCCAATAACCCGACGGTTAACATCACCGGCGACCTGTCGTTCGGCGCCGCCAACAGTAAAGGTATTGCTACCGGCTCCGGCACCTGGACAGTTTCAGGAGGCGTAAACCTGACAAACGGGACGTTCACCGCCTCAACGAACAATACTCTCGTGATGGACGGCGCCTCAAAAACACTGACCTATACGACCGGCCAGGCTCTGGAATACTTTACGTCAAATGGCTCGATCACCATAGGCACCGGTAACCTGACCATCTCAAAAAACCTGGTCATCAATTCTACCAAGAGCCTGACCTCAACATCGGGCACATTGTCAGTAGCCGGCAATTTCGCGAATGCCGGGACGTTCAATGCCAATAGCGGAACTGTTGCTTTGACCTCTACGGGCGCAGCCACCCTGTCCGGCAACACTACCTTCAGCACCCTGGAGGCAAAATCGATCGGTGGGGCAAAAACTATTTCCTTTACGGCCGGCTCGACCACTACCGCAAGCACCTTTGACATTGCTGGTGACGGAACCTACCCAATCACTCTCCAATCAACGAGTACAACCGACTGGCATATCAACGCTACTACCCCGACTGTCGACTATACCTCCGTTTCGCATTCATATAATGACGCCACCGACGCGATTTGCGCCAACCACTCCACCGGCGACGGCACGACTACAAACTGGTCATTCTCCAGCGGGACCTCCTGCGGCCAGCGCCTGTATGGGACCATTTACACGAATGAAGGGACTTCAGCATATAACTGCTCTGCCAATAACCTGACGGTGAAACTGGTGGTGAACGGCACGCCTACCCAGACAGCGATTTGCACAAGTGCGGGCGGCACTTTCAATACATACGCGGGCGGCACTTCCGGCCAGCCCATCATTGCGTACATCGACGGCGAGACGCCAAAAGCCGTCACCGTCTCCCGGTACGGGGCAGATGCCACCATTAATGGATTCAATTTATATCAAAACGAGGTTATCGTCCGGCATGAGGACGCTGGGCCCGTCACCAATGCCAACCTCGGAACTTATGATGCTGATAATGACAATGACATCCCATACTCATCCAACACAAACAACCTGACCGTGAACGCCAACACGAAACTGTATGTCTGGGCCAATAAAACCTTTACCCCGGGCGGGACCGTCACCACAACAGCTTCGGCATCATCTGTGGGCCTGGGCGGTGACATATATATCGGAGCTGGGGGCACGTTATCTATGGGCTCAAATGCCCTGTCAGTCGGCGGCGACTACTATAATGACGGCACGTACAGCCATTCCGGCACACAGACGACCACGTTCACGGCGACAGGGACAGGCTTCACCATTCATTCGAACAGCAGCCCATTCCACAACCTGACGTTCAACGGTTCGGGCGGCGATTGGACAGAGACAGACGCCTTGGCCATAGACAATGATTTGGCTATGACCAATGGCTCTTTGCTCGGATCACAGAATATCAGTGTCGGCGGATCGGCCACTGGCGCCAGTGCTATCACCCTGTCGGGAGGCACCTTTACGCACGCACCTACTACTGCCGCGAATTTCGGTACCACCTCTGGCAGCACCAACTGGACATTCAGTACGCTGACATTCAGCAATGCCGCGGCATCGACGCCGACGACCACACTCTCCTCCGGTGGAACCGGACAAATCCATACCACTAGTAACCTGAACCTGACCAATGGCGGCACATCACTGATCGTCGACGCCACGACAAATGACCGCATCCTGAACGTGGATGGCACGGTGACTATTGGCACTGGCACTACGCTTCAGGCTTCGAACAGCGCGGCTTTCTATGTCGGCAATACATGGACAAACTCCGGCACCTTCACTGCCAACGCCGGCTCGGTAACCTTTGATGCCGGCAGTACCGGCAAGTCTATTACTGACGGGGGTTCGGACTGGGGCAGCGTAACATTCAATAACGCCAGCGGCGGGTGGAGTTTTGCCGACGCGACAATATTGGCCGGGGATATCACCATGACCGCCGGAACGCTCTCAGGGACAAATAATATTACGATCAACGGCGGCGACTTTAGCGGTGCGGGCACCGTTACATTAACCGGCGGCGACACCACACTCAATGGCGACGGCACGTTCTCCGGCAGCAGCAACCAGTGGGAATTCTACGACCTTTCTTTCGGCCTGACCGGGACATGTGTCGATCAAAACCATCGTACAACGAATGCCACAGGCACCGGTACGATAAAGATAACCAATACGATCACCATGGAATCGTGCAGTTGTGGAGAAGATTGTGATAGCATCCACTATCTCAATGCCGCTAATGGGGGTATATCGAAGGTGTGGGAGCTTACCCTTGCCGGCACGCCAATCACTGGTTCGCTCCATCTGCAAAACATGGAAACTGAAGACTCAACCTTTAAATTTTCCGGCCAGGGCGCTACTACATTTAACGGAACGTTTCACAATCTGGAGTTGGCCACGACTTCAGGTACGTCACAGGACTACAGCTATTCCGGAGCAAGTATATACGGAAATTTATATATTAACGGCAACACCCACATCGTCACTGGCACCGCCGCCCTACATATGCTAGGCACCGGCACCATCGATGCCAATGACGAAACCTTTTACGATTTCTATGTAGATGGCGCTGATAATACAGCCACTGTCCAGAATACGGGCTTTACCGTATCTCATGGTTTCCAGGTCACCAGTGGGGAGACCTTATCCATCAGTAGTGGACAAACAGTCAGCCATACGGGGGTTGGATACATCCTCAATGGTACCGTGTCGGGTGCCGGCACGATGCGGTTTACCAATACCTCGAGCGGCCCCGGCACGGGGGGCACGCTCAGCACCATTGTCCGTTATGACGCTAGCGCCGGAAATATTTTATCATCAACATTCGATGCCCGGACCAGCGCTAACAATTACGGAGGCGATGTGGAATTGTACTCGGATTCTGCCAGCGCCCGCACCGTCACCATGGCCGGTGCAACGGACATCGCCGGGGCACTCAAGATCATCACCGGTGCCAGCCAAAGTTCCTCACTGACACTGGACAACAGCTCGACAAACCCGGCGGTAGCAGTCACCGGCAACCTCTCCTTCACCAAGGGCGGCAGTGGCACTCCGGCCATCACCTCTGGATCAGGGGCCTGGACCGTGAGCGGTAACGTTAATTTCACCGACGGTACTTACACGGCCACGACTGGCAACACCCTCCAGATGAATGGCGCGGCCAAAGCCATTACGTCCACCGGACAAACGCTACAGAATTTTGCCGTGACAGGCGGCAGCGTATCATCCGCTGACGCCATGGACGTAAACGGTACCTGGTCACTGAACAGCGGCAGCTTTACACAATCCGCCACGACAAATATGAATATCGCCGGCAACTTTACACTGGAGAACGGCACAACCTTCACCAATTCTGCCACCAGCGGCGTAGTAATTTTTGACGGGGACCTGACATTTAACGACAAGAATGCCGTCAAACAGAACATGGGTGACGTGGAGATCGGCACCTCACCAGATACGACCGACCTGGCCAGCGACATGGCCGCCAACAAGCTGACAGTCCGGTCCACGGACGTCTTCAATACCAACGGGTACGACCTGGACATCGGCAACAAAGGCGTGGACATCTCCGGCACGTTCGATGCCACGGACGACGTGGAAACTGACACAACGGTTATCAATACAGGCGGGGATTTCATCATCAATGCCGGCTCGACCTTCACGCAGAGCGATTCTAAGTTGATTTTTGACGACACGTCCGGTACGGACAATCTGATCACCGACGGCACATACTCATTGTACGATCTGGAAATTAATGACGGGGGTAACGCCCTGACTGTCGAAGTGGAGGATCCGCTTGATGTCGACAATAATTTGACCATAACCGGGGGCACTCTGGACACGGTCTCTAGCGAAAATAACGCTATCACCATTGGCGGCAACTGGACAAACAGCGATATATTTACCGTCCGAACAGCACCGGTAACGTTTGACGGCACCACAACCGGCCATACCATCAACCCCGGTTCGTCATCATTCTATAACCTCACGTTCAACGGATCCGGCGGCGCCTGGTCACCGTTGACCAATACCGTCACGGTCACCAATGATCTCATCATGACAGCCGGCACGTTTGATACGTCAAACGGCACGGCCAACGTGACGGTCAACGGCAACGTACAGTGCCTGACCACCTGCGGCACAATCAACATGACCAGCACCAATACGTTTACGCAGTCCATCGCGGCTGACAAAAATTTTGGTACGAATGTGGCTGTGGCGACTAACTGGACATTTAATAATTTGACGTTGACCGGCACATCAGGCGCGAGAACCATTACCGTCAACGGCACTGGTACAGGCCAAATTATTGTTGGCAATAATTTATCATTAACAAACTCCGGTACTAGCTTGGCAGTGGACAACAATACAAACGATCGTATTCTTGATATCGGCAATGACGTTTCGATCGCTGCCAATACGACCCTCTCCGCATCCAGCAGCGCCTCATTCACAGTCGGAGGCGCGTGGACAAATTCCGGCACCTTTACTCACAATAGCGGTACGGTCACATTCGACGCAGCATCCGGGACTAAAACAATCAGCCCGGGCACATCATCTTTTGGCACCGTCACATTCAATAACGCTGGCGGTACCTGGAGATCTGCCACAAATACGCTGACATTAGCCAATAATTTGAACGTGACAGCCGGTACAATGGACAACGAAACCAATGACCGGATACTTGATGTGGGCGGCGATGTCACCATCGGTGGGACAGGCGTACTACAGGCTTCGTCCACGGCCAACTTCACCGTGGCCGGCGGGTGGACAAACGCTGGAATACTCACCGCCAATTCCGGTACGATAAAATTTGACGCTCCGTCAGGCACAAAGAGCATCAATTCTACAGGCGCGTCAACTGCATCGTTTAATAATCTTACGTTCGACGATAATGCGGGTTCTGCCGTATTTCAACTGGACTCCGCGCTAGATGTAAATGGCAACGTACTCATCACTGGCGGCATATTGGATACCAAGAGTGGATCGAACTGGGGGATTACGATCGGCGGCAACTGGACGAACAATGACACCTTCACAGCCAATTCCGCCCTAGTCACAGCAGACGGAACGAGCCAGCAGACATTCAGCGGCACACTGACCGGCAGTACGGGTAAATTCTTTAGCCTGACCATCACCAACGCGTCCGGCTCAGATCCTGATGCCTCGCCGTCAGTCATCTTCTCCGGTAATCTGGAAACTGCAGGGACATTTGCGGCCACAACTGCAAATACCAAGTTGAGATTCAACGCTGCCGGGACCTATACCCTGCAGAATATTAGTTTCAACGGCCAAGCCCAACACACCCGGGTCTATCTCCGCAGTTCTGCCGGTGGAAGCGCCTGGAATCTGAATTCTGCGGGCACGCGCACCGTCAAAAATACGGACGTCAAGGATTCGTATGCCTGCGGGGTAGCGCCGGATATTGACGGTACGCACATATCCAATAAGAATAACGGCGGGAACACCTGCTGGAATTTTCAGGCTTTGACCTTCACGCTGAGTAGTAACAGCCTGAATCTGGGCACACTCACGACCGGCGGCATTGCAACCGCTTCCCATACCATCCAAACCGTCACCAGTGCGGATGATGGATACGTGACCTTCGTCTATGTGGATGGTGACCTGCGTGATGGAAGCAATACGATCAATTCGGCAACCGGCACACTGTCGGCCGGGACCGAAGGGTACGGTATAGGCACCTCAGATTCAGGCCAAACTATAGCCCAAGATACAAATTGTGGGAGCGCGCCATATACCGTCACCGCCATGACTACCTCCCAAAAAGCGGTAGCCGGCGCCATCTCTGGCCCCGCCAGTGAAATCTCGACAGTCTGCTACCAGGCAGCCATCGCAAGCGATACGGTTGCTGGGAGCTATAGCCAGGTAGTCACCTTTGTCACGATTGGCTTGTTCTAATAGTCTTTTCGGTTGTATAATTAATTCTAGTAAGAAGTGCATAAATTGGGTAAATAAATACCGGTATTCTTGCAAAGTGACGAAAAGTATGTTATAATGATATCAATGTACACTAAATGTCTGTATTTTTAGCGAAAAAAGTGGGTAAAACAAAGAATAATAAAAAATATAATTAATAAGCTAAAGCAAACGTATATGAAGCTTGCCAAAAAGATCACTGTGGCCATCTATGCGGCGCTTTTTGTATTTTCCATGGTATTGCCATGGACTGCCGCCCAAGCCGCCACATTAACAACTCCTCGCGACTATCTCAGCCGTGTTGCGGAAAACCTAACCACAGGTGAAGTGCATCAGGCATTCTTTACTACGGCCACTGCCGTGTCAGGTGGAGCAGGGGCAAACTCCGTGATTTTAATTTTCCCTGATGCCGATGACGGCAAATGGTGTGCCACGGCCGGCACAGACCTCGTCGCAACTGGCATCGCGAATCCAACGGGCGGCACCGAAAGTGCAACAACACTGCCCGGCAGCTTAACCGCAAAATGCGTCAAGGGAACCGGGGCATCAAGCTTTGATACCATCACTGTCGAAGCAGTCAATGACCTCTCCACCACAACCAAATACGGGGTCCAGATTTCAGATGGTTCAACTGGTAAATTAGGCACTCCAGCCAACACCACCACCGGCCTAATTACGATTACTACCAACAACGGTTCGACTGACGTGGATACTGCCCAGACGGCCATCGACATCATTGCCAATGACCAGGTATCCGTTTCTGCCACGGTCCCACCAAGCATCACCTTCACACTGAGCGCAAACAGCATCAACCTTGGCACACTTTCTACTGGAGCAGTCGCCAACTCAACCCATACCGCCCGGACCGTCACCAACGCAGCAAATGGCTACGTGACCTACGTCTATTCAGACGGCAACCTCCGCAACGGCAGCAACACGATTGCCGCCACAACCGGGACACTCTCAGCCGGTACGGCCGGTTATGGTATCGCCACGACAGATACGGGCCAAACTATCAGTAATGACGCTGCTTGCGGTAGCGCACCATATACCGTTACCTCATTAACAACTTCTCAGCAATCTATCGCCGGGGCGGCTTCGGGTCCTGTCGATGAGACTTCAACAATTTGTTATGCCGCCGCCATTGCCTCTGATACAGTCGCTGGCGCCTACGGCCAAACTGTCACCTTTGTGACCGTCGGTCTATTCTAATAAAACATTTTCATTCCTCCGCCATAGCACCTCTAGGGAGGGGTTCTGGAGGGGAGGGACAGGATCATTTATTAAATAATTTAGTCATCCTATGGCGAAAAAAATAACATTCCTGGCTATTGCCGCCCTATTTGTGGCTGTCCTGGCCATGCCGCACAACGCCGGAGCATTGACACTCAAACCGACATCTCGCGAGGTACTGTTGACCCCGGGTGAAAAAACTGTCACGTCCGTTGACTTGGAGAACGAAACACAAAAAGAAATAAAACTGACGACCCAAGTGGTCAATTTCACGGCGAAAAACGAGACTGGCGAGCCAGCCTTTGATTTCACCGCAACGCCGACTGACATCGCCACCTGGACTTCCCCGGAAAGCGGCCCGTTCACTTTAACTCCGGGCCAAAAACAATCAGTACTCGTGACATTCAATACCCCTGCTACGGCTACTCCGGGCGGCCACTATGTCGCTGTTTTTTTCAACGAGGTTCCAAGCACTGACACGTCGAAGGTAAACATTGAATCTAAGCTCGGCGCCCTGTTCCTGGCCACGGTCAAAGGTACCTATGTTTCATCCGGAGAAGTTGCGAACTTCACCACGCTCAACAATAAGGCCTACTTCGACAAAGGTCCGATCTCCTTCGTCCTGCGCTACAATAATACTGGCGACGTACACCTCAAGCCAACCGGCTCACTGGTCATCAAAAATATGTGGGGGAAGACCGTGAAAACCATCACGGTCAATACTGAACTCGGCGCGACATTACCCAATACCATCAGGGAGTACAGCGTTGGCGGCTGGAACAACGTCGGGAACGGATATGGACAATACACGGCCACCCTTACCCTGAAATCAGGCACAGTTGAGAACACCAAAACCATCCATTTCTGGTTTTTCTCCGGCATGTCAATGATCATCTTCATTGTGGTCGCCATCATCCTGATTCTCCTGGCAGTCATGCTGTTGAAACGGTCCCATGGTGCACCTTCCGTGCCACCAGTGGCTCCAAAAAAATAATATTACCGGATTCTCAATTAACCTAGCAGTTATGAACCATAAATTGGTTCTAAAAACAATAGTGTTCAGTTTGGCCATTAGCCTGGCTGTAGCGGCTATCCCAGGGACAGCAAAAGCCATCACCCTGATACCGCCCATGCTTGAATTTGGACTGACAAAAGGCGAGCCGACCAAAACTACTATTAAAATATTCAACGAAACCACCTCGCCAGTGGAACTATATACAGAGGTAAAAAATTTCACTGCTAGCGGAGATACTGGCCAGCCTTCTTTTGATTTCAATGAGACCGAACAGGTCGGCTTCAGCACCTGGGTCACCGTGCAAAAAGGCCCGATCACCGTAAACCCGGGCGCGCGCTTTGAAGTGCCAGTCACCATAAATACTCCGGTTAATGCCGATCCGGGCGGTCATTATGCTGCGGTTTTCTTCACCACCTCACCGCCAGCTGACGGGCAAGTGCGTATCGCTTCAAAAATAGGCACATTACTCCTGGCTCAGGTGAGCGGGGACATCAAGGAAAGCGGAAGTATTGCTGAATTCAACACTATCAGCAATAAAAAAGGGTTCACCCGTTTACCGGTCCAATATTACACGTTGTTCCGAAATACAGGGAACATCCACCTCCGACCGACCGGCTTTATCACCATCACCAACATCTTCGGCAAAGAGCAGGCCAAATTGGCGTTCAACTCTGCCAATGGCGCGACGCTGCCAAATTCCAGCCGGCGTTATGAAACGACTTGGGACAAACAATCCGTCAATGAATCCTCAGGAAATTTTTGGTCCAATTTCTGGAATGAATATTCAAACGAAAAGGCCAATTTTGCCATTGGACGCTTGACGGCCACGCTGAGTGTCACAGCCGGAACATCAAACAGCGTCACCGATGGTGCATCGACGACATTTTGGGTTTTCCCATGGCACATCCTGCTGGTCTGGCTGGTCGTAGTGATATTGGCCGTTGTACTGCTGATCGTGGGGATTAAAAAATACAACCAGTGGATTGTAAAAAAATCCCAGGGTACTAAATGAATGTAAAAAAATTGGCCCAGCATTTTGGGCGCATATTCTTACTCCTGATCATTGTCCCGTTGATCGTCATGATTACGGGATATTCTGTTGTATTTGCCCAAGTTTCCCAGCAAGTCGTCATCACGGCGACAGTACCGGAGAAACCACCGCTCGAAACGCCGGACACAATCGTCATATTCAAAGGCATCGCTTATCCGTCATCAAACCTGACCATTAGCGAGGGAGCGACTATCCTCTCGTCATTCACCCTGACCGCCCAGGCTCGTTTTGAAGTGACATACAAAACTACACCGGGCAATCACACCTACACCATTGTCGGTACCGACTCGGACGGAATCCAGGGGCGCACATCGAACTTCACCCTGACCATGTCAGAGGGCACCACCACGACGATCAGCGGTATTTTTCTCGGCCCGACCATAACCATCGACAAATCCACCATTACCGCCGGAGAAACTGCCACATTATCCGGGACCACCGCCCCAAACAGCACGGTTAATGTTACGATCAGCACGTCCACGAGCGGCACATCGGCAGCCAGCGGACCCCAACAGGCCGTGCACACCGCCAGTTCTGACAATAATGGACGCTGGCTTCAATTGGTACGGGCCAACGACCTGAGTACAGGCCCATACACCGCCAAAGCCCAGTCTATAGAGCCTTCATTAAATTCCGTCTCAGAATTCAGCAAAACACTGGCTTTTGAAGTAAAGGGCGGCACATCGGACCAGTGCTCAACATCGCTGGCGGCAGATATCAACTGCGATGGCAAGGTCAACCTTATTGATTTTAGCATTCTGCTATTTTTCTGGAACACGACCAACCCGACAAATGCCCGCGCTGATATCAATCATGATACGCATGTAAACATCACGGACTTCAGCATCTTACTATTCTATTGGACCGGCTAATCGTATGAAATTATTTCGATACACAATTCTATTTATTCTGGTTACCCTCGGTATCGGGTTCGGCTCCGCGCGTTATGCACAGGCGGCTACGCTTTCGGCCTACCCCGACCATCGGACCGTCTCCCTAGGAGAGACATTCACGGTTGATATCCGTCTCAATAGCGAACAACAGGTCGTAAATGCCGTCACCGCCACGATCATCTACCCGAAAGACCTACTGGAAGTCGTCGATGTCTCGCGTGGCGGCTCCTTTCTGACCCTATGGCCGGTCGAACCTACCATTGATACAAATACCGGCACAATTACATTGACCGGGGGCATACCGAATGGCAGTTTTGTGGTAGATGGAAAAATCCTGACGATCACTTTCTCCACAAAAGACACTGGTGGGGTAGAAGTGAAATTCGATACGGAGACCTCCCAAGTCCTGCTGAATGATGGGGCGGGCACACCGGCAACCCTCACCCTGAATTCAGGCATTTATAAAATTGATGATTTGGGATATATCTCCATTTTATCTCCATCCCATCCCGATGAAAATAAATGGTACCGCAGCCGCAAAGCCGTCTTTGAATGGACGGCCGAAAATGACGCAGAATACAGCTATGTTTTGGGCATCAACCCGGACGACGTGCCTGATGATACGGCGGAACGGACAAACGGCCAGGTGACATTCAATAATGTAGCAGATGGGATTCAGTACTTTATTGTAAAAGAAAAACGGCCGAACCGGGCTTGGCAAATTGTCGGTCGCCGCCGGCTACAAATTGACGCTACGCCACCGGAACCAATCACGGCCTCTGTCAACCAGGACAACTCGGTACTGGTAGGCCAATATTACCTGGCCTATAATACCACCGATAACGCTTCCGGCATTGACTACTATGACGTCACTGAAAATTCAACTGTATACCGCAATGTTTCATCGCCTTTTATTTTAAAAGAGCAGGACCCGAATGGTTGGCTCGTGGTCACTGCCCATGACCGGGCTGGAAACATGACCCGGTGGACCGAGGGGACGTCCCCAACACCCGAGCGGTCACAAAATTCTTATTACCTGGCCATCATCGCAACCGCCATCATCGCAATTTTTACGGCCATACTGATCAAGTTACGTCTGCGCCATAGATAACCACTTTGCCATGAAAAAAAGGTTAGCCAGCATCATCAGTTCGGCAATCCTCATGCTAGCCATGCCAAGCTTGGTCATGGCGGCTACCTTGGTCATCAGCCCGTCCTCAAAAACCGTCGAGGTGGGGGACAGTTTCACTGTCAGTATCAGGGTCAACACCGCTGGCGTGGCCATCAATTCCGCCCAAGCGACCATTTCCTATCCGACCAGCCTGCTGGAAGCGACGGGAGTTTCTTCGCAGGGCATTTTCACTCTATGGGCCATAAGTCCGACCTACTCAAATGCTACCGGCAAGTCTACGTTCGCTGGCGGCCTGCCCAGTCCCGGATACACCGGGTCATCCGGAGCGATTGTCGGCTTAGTGTTCAAGGCTAAAGTGGCCGGGACGGCCAGCGTCACCATCAGCGGGGCAAGCATTCTGGCCAATGACGGCATCGGTACTGACGTGTTCGCCTCAGCCGGATCAGGTACCTATACAATTAACACGCCTGCTGCAGAACCCACGCCAACCCCGACGCCCACGCCAACCCCGACTGAAAAAAAAGTTCCATCCGCACCGACAATCTCCTCTACCACCCACAAAGACCAAACTGCCTGGTACAGCAACAATGGTTCGGCTTTCAGCTGGACGCGTGAGTCAGAGGTTACTGGTTTCAGCACGGCATTGGACGATAAGGCGACCGGCGCACCGGATACCGTGCAAGACACGACCGACAACAAACAAACTTTTACCGGTACCAAAGACGGAACCTGGTTTTTTCATGTCCGCGCCCAAAATAAGGATGGTTGGGGCGCGACTGGTCATTTCAAAATCAATATCGATACCACACCGCCAAACCCATTCACCGTTGAATTACCCGACGGCGCCCGCACGACCAGCCAGTCCCCCCGCCTCAGTTTTACCGCAACGGATACCCTGTCCGGAATAAAGAATTACTCCTTAGCAGTTAATGGCGGCCCGGCCACGACTATCGCGCCTGACGCTACAGCACCGTATACGCTTGCCGGGCTCGGCGATGGAGATTACACCATCACCATCACCGCCAATGACAATGCCGGTAACTCCACCACTACCATAGCCACCTTTACGATATATACAGAATCAACAGTCGCGCCAACGACCCCGACCGGCCCTGAACGGCCGCTGCCGGGAATCGCAAAATCAATCAATTCTGTCCTCAAGTCAATCGATAAAATCCTGCCGGCCCCCATCCAAAGGGCAACAAAAAGGATAAGCGACTCGGTAAACGCCTTACGTGAAAACCAGACGGTAACCAATACATTCGATGACGTGGTCAAGCCGACTTTGACTACTACGGCCATAGTCACCGCAGTCGGCGTAGCCACGACTAGCTCAGCTCTGCAGTTAACTAACCTACTTTACCTCTTCCTGCGCTTCAGCTACCTCTGGATGGCGCCGATACATTTCGGCAAGCGCCGCCGGCCATGGGGAATCGTTTTTGACAGCACAACCGGGCGGCCGATCCCGCGGACTTTGGTACGAATTTTCGCCAAAGAATTCAGTAAACTGAAAGAAAGCCAGTTAACCGATGCGGAGGGCAGATTTGGATTCCTGGTCAGTCCGGGGGAATATTTTGTGACGGCCGGAAAAGCGGGATTCGTCTTCCCGTCGCATTTTTTGCGGACTGCCATCGTCAGCCAATATGACGAAATCTACCGGGGCGGCCTATTCACCGTCAGTCCAAAAGATGAGGGGCTGCTTACGATCAATATCCCCGTTGACCCGAAATTGGCCATCGTGTCCCAGGGCCGTATGAAATGGCTGCGTATCCTCAATGCCATCGGCATGGTATTGGAAAAAATCAATACTCCACTCCTCGTGGCAGGCTTCCTGCTGAGCTTACTGACGGTCATTATTGAACCCTGGACAGCGAATTTTATCGTCCTGGGCGTGTACATCCTCCTCGTCTTCATCAAATCCATCATGGGCTTCCTCATCGGCCGCTCTTGGGGGCTGGTCGTTGACGATGACACTGGCAAGCCGATTGAGCTGGCCGTGATCCGGATCTATGACGCAAATTCGGGGAATATCATGGGAACTCGGGTGACCAATCAGCTTGGTCAGTTCACGTCATTTATCATGCCCGGGGAGTATTATGTCGTCATATTGAAAGAAGGATACGAGCCGTTCCGCAGCAAACCTATTGTGGTGACAAAACGCCGCGGCCTTATCCGCATGAAAGCCGGACTAATATCAAAAGACAAGCTCAAGAGCCTCCCCGAAGGAGAGGAGATCATTAATCTGGAATCTGTCGATTACCAAAAAAAGATAAAATCAGCCGTATCGGCGGGAGAACCGAAACAGGGCGTCGGGAGCGATCGGCCGGCCGGAGAGCTGAAATCGGCTGCAAGCAAATCAGTGTTCAAGCCGCCACCATTGATCACGGCGCAAAAAAAGAAACGCATCAGATAAAAAACTCCCCCGCACCACTTGGTGCGGGGGATGATTATTTAAGATTCCGACAACTTATCTCGTGACTTTGATCGACACGCCCTCTTCGCCAGTAGCGCTGACCGTAACCCGGCCGGTTAATGCATCCTTAACTACTGAATACTTGGTTGTATAATTGGTACAGCCGGTTGAAGCTGTGCCGTCCTTGGGGTCTACTGGCATTTGAGTGAGGTAAATGCCGGTGGTACCGACCAGCTGCGGGCATAGGTCGACATCGCCTGCCACCACTGGGTTCGCCACATACAACGGGGAGGTGGTGATGCCAGCCGGTATGAGGCCCTGGTTATCAACCGCATACTGGTGAATGGCGTTCAGGAGCGCATTTACGTCATTCCAGCGCTGCGCATTACGCGCTTGAGCGAATTGGCGGCCCGGGTTGATCGCGACGATCACGATGGCGGCCAAAATGCCAATAATACCGATCACCACCAAGAGCTCGAGGAGCGTGAAGCCCCGACCCTTTTTGTGTGCATGTCCTGCCATATGTTGTTTCCTTTTGATTAAGGGACTGACCCTTATTAATTATTTGTTATCTACAGTATATCACAAAAACACTGATATTTTAAGCCCTTTAACTGAACGGCCTCATTTTTATGAAGTATAAAATGCCAAACACTGCCGTCAACACCACGAATACGGCGAGTAAAATTAGTCCCCGTTTATTTCGTACCATCCAGCCGGCTGCAGTCGGGACGGATCTTAGTTTTGATGCCACATTTTTCATTTGTGCCCCCGTTAATTCTTTGCTATTGCCCTTGCTTGGGCTAAGTATATTTATACCGGCGCGCATTGTACTGTCATTGAGTCCACGTTTTGCCAGACCGATTACCGTGGAGAAAAGTATGGGGGGTTGGGTAGTAAAAATCTTTTCATTTTGAGTAATCCCCTCGAATGGATTGGCCAGCTGGGTCTGGATGTGCAGTTGGCTGGAAAAATGCTGGGCTAAACCCGGCAACAGACTTGTCCCCCCACACAACAAAACCCGCTTGATCGACCTACCGGAATTTTTTGAATATATCCGAATAATCTTATTAATAGCATCCAGAATGGATACCAGTAGGGGCTCGATCACTTGGGCAGTCGGCAGGGTGTTCAGCCCTGTTTTTTTCTTCATCGCATCCGCTTCTTCTTTTGGCACGGAGAGCTTTTCCGCTAACGCGTCCGTGATTCGCCGGCCGGCGATCGGGATATTTTCTGAAAAATGGACAGCCTGCTGGTCAACCACTGTCAGGATGGCCGTCCGGGCGCCGATATCGGCGATCAGGACCGGCTCAACAGCCTGGGCGCTGACGAGGGCGCGCGCCAAAGAAACTGACTCGGCTTCCAACACTTCAAGCTCAAAACCGGCTTCGCCGATCACCTGCTGGTACGACTGGGCAATATCTGTTGAGCAGGCAACATACAGCACGTCCTGGTCGTTCGTATCCTGCCTGACCACCTGGTAATCATGCCTGACCTGGTCCCAAAATAACGGCAGAGTTTCCTCAGCCTCATACTGGATGGCGTCACTCAGCTGCTGTCTGGAAATGACCATCGGTAATCGGAACAAATGTATGTACGCTTGCGATTCTGGCAGGGATACGACCGCTGATTTTGTGGAAAAACGACCGAATCCGGGAGCTGAAGCCGCTTCCTTCAATTTCCCGACTAATCCGGCCCGATCCTTGATCTGGCCATTTTCCACCATACCGTCGGGCAACTCAAAGCGCCGGTATGCCACGACCCGGAGTGACCTGCCTTTTTCTTTCAACTCAAGCATCTCGATCGATGCATCGGAAATGTCTATGCCCAGAGCATGTTTAGAAAATAATGCCATAATTTTATATACCCTGCCTGTATTGTACCATTTTACTCATCCAAGCCTAATAGTTCTCCTGCCACGATACTGCAGTCAAGCCGACAGCCGATATTGTCACTCGTCCAGTAAACTGGCGCTGTACCCCTCCGATATTGGCCGCCACGATCACTATACGGTCTGCAGGGACAGGCGCAGTCACAGACACGACCATACACGAGCCAGGCGGTACACTAAGGGTCGTCCCGCCGGTATAAGCCCCATTACGCATCAAACGCAGGTACGCTTCTTGGAGGCAGCTGTACGCCGCCTGTTCGGCCTGGGTAGATTGTTGGCGCAATAATCCCGTATCCGTCTCGGTGATGCTCAGGCTGTTCATGGACAGGGCGATGGCCAGTGTCACTGCCGAAATAATGATAAGGGCGATGAGGGCGATATATCCTTTTTGGTTATTGACTGGATAGCTCATGATTTAGCGGTCTAATAGTTCTACTGATGTTTCAAAATTATTTTTGTACTCCCATTCATTCCGGCTGCCCGGGTTTACGGTTTCCAGAGTAAATTGCAGTCGCATCTGTTTCGACTTGCCGTTAGCGGACGAAATATTTGAAAAATTTAGACTTGTGACATCCACGGCAGTTGAATTCAAGGCCACTGAAGCGCCGGCGCCTTGTTGAAACATCAACCGTGTCCCGCTCAGACTCAATATTGTTGGATTGACGGGCGCGCTTTTCATAACCAAAGTTAGATCCGTCCCAGACGCACTGACAACGGGCGCTGTTATGTCATTCGCCTGGCGCACTGCCTGACTGAACTTCTCAATGATATATCGGCCGTTCTGTTCCACTTCCTGCACGGCAAACGCCTTGGTCCGGCTGTTGATGATATTCCAGGCGAAACTTGTGGCCATAACCAAGACTGCGGCCACCAAAGCGATATAAATGGACAACTCTATGAGGGTCATCCCGTCCTGTCTTTTTATAAACTCCTTATTCATAATTTACCGTAATATCGGATAAAGTCGGCGTAGCCGCTCCCGTCGAGGTAAAGTACGCCCGGTACTGGATCCAGCGCGTATTCGCATTGTCGGCGATAATTTCACCGGCCGTCATAAAATATGTGGCGCCGGTGCCGTCCGGACCGACCCATGTGGAGCTGGCCAAGCCAGCTTCAGTAGCGGCAGTACGTACTTGGTACTGTAAAATCGTACCAACTGGAATGGTCGATGTCCAAGTCAAATAGTTATCAACCGTCGAAGCGCTGCCGGTATCAAACGCCGATGAAATGAAATCCCCGCTGGTCTGGTATCCGGACTGGAGCGTAAAATAATATCCGCCGATGTCCGCCACGGAAGCAGTAGACCAAGAACTGCCGCTATTGGCACTCCAAGTCAATAGAGACGTACTCCCATTATAAGACTGCCCAATATATGCTGCGTTATTAAATACATCCAAACGTCGAATGCGGAAATATCGCGTTGTACTATTGGCAACAGACGAATATAGATAAATTCTATATGTCGTGCCTGCAATCAGACTGCGTGATGAAGAAAAATGGTACGTAAAAGCAGTATAGGTAGTACCAACTAAGGCAGCTGGCGCGAGCACTCCCTGTTCCACTAGCGCTAATCCCGACACGTTATACAACGCAACCATTAGATTGCCTGTTGGTGAGCCGATTTTTTTAGCTTCAAATGTTATATCAGTCGCACTCACATCACTGGCAACCGTGAACTGTTCACCTACGTAATTGGTACTATAAATCCGTTCTGCGTTATTCTCCGTCAAACGGTTATATGGGTTTCCCTCATACGTAGTCCCATCATTAAAATCGAGCATATAGATGGGCTGCTGATCGGTTGGCAGTGACCAAGACGTACCATTAAAGTTTAAAACATTTGACTGTAGATCAGGAGAGTTGGTCAATGGCACCAATTCATTTCCAGGCGTCGAAACACTTAACGAGATATATCGATTATTCCGGATGGTACCGGATGCATACTGAACGACTATATGGTAAGTAGTACCGGCCGTTATTGGCACGGCCGAAGGCAGGGTAACAGACTGCCAGCCAGCGACAGAAGTTTTTGTAGCAGATCCTAGCCAAACACCATCCGGATTTCCACCGCTATCCTTCTGAAGTCCATACCGATAGGTAGGGCCGGTGGAATTAATAAGGTAAACACGAATAGCACTTACCGACTTACTGTTCTGAGCGGTAAACCGGAACGATGTCCTGAGGGTGGCGCTGCTTAAATTTTGTGCCCCAGTCACAGAGTTAATTTTGAACTGATTCCCCAATTGTCCGCCTCCCATAGCATCTAACTCAAGCTCCCCACCTGAAACATTCGTTGAAACGACCTGATTTTTTGTCCCGGCATCAAAGTCCGACTGCAATGTCTGGCTCCAGCGACGGCTTTTCCAATTGGCGAAATAAGAATTGACCACGACTTCCGACGGACGGTTTGGCCTAGGCGACCAGGTAACCCGTGAGGTGACCAGTTTCGTGTCCGGATCCGGCGTCCCGCCCGATGTCACGATATTTCCGCTTACATCACGATTGACGCTGGTCACAGTCACTGACCGGGAAAAAATTCCCAAAGAATCGGTAGAACCATTATACTGCCAGACATTAGTTACGGCCGACAGGCCATGCATACCAACCGTGAGATATTTCCATCCGCGCGAGGCCAGGCTCTTACTGGCCTCGATGCCTTCCTGGGCGAATGCCGCAGCCCGCGTCCGCTGGCCGCCTTCCTGGTTCGCCAGATGGGCATCCAGCGTCAGGAACATCGTACTGGCCACGATCAGTACAAATATGCCCATGGCCACGAGAAGCTCCATCAGACTCTGGCCGGATTGGTTGTCGGGCTTATTGGACATTGATGATACCCTGAGAATTAATGGTCAAGGTGGACGATTCGTTATTGGAAGATCGGAGAGTAACCGTTCCAGTATTCGAAGTTTCGCCTTTTACCCGTGAAAAAATAATATCAGTACCAGTAGTTGTACTGATGGTAATATTCTGGGGAATGGTGAAAACCTCATTAGTCGGATCGCCAGCAGCATACGCCGCTCCGGCGAATAGGATATACCTGCGGGATTCCAAATGGATGCCCCATGGCGACCACTGCTGCGACCCCATGGCCATGCCCTGGACGCGACGCAACGCAGACGTCACCTCACCGGTCGTATTGTCCAGATTTGAACTGACCTGGAAAGACTGGTAAAAGGGGATGGACAGGCCGGCCACTAACACAAGAACGCCTATCACGATCAGCAGTTCGATAAGCGAAAATCCCCCTGCCCGGTTTTGATGTTGCTCCTGCCGCATAGTTACTTTTGGATTGACCCGGTAAAACGATAAATTGGGGAAATGATGGCCACCGCCAAAAATCCGAGCACCACCCCGATCACAATCAGTAAAATCGGCTCGATCACCGAGGTTAAATTTTTGGTCGTGTTGTCCACCTCTGTTTCATAAAATCCGCTTAAATAGGCCAGCGTTTCGTCCAGTTTACCGGTCCGTTCACCCACATCAATCATACGGTTGGCCATTTTGGGGAAATATTTTTCATCAGTCAATACTGACGTCAGGGTCTGACCGCGTTGGATTGATTCGATGGCTTCCAGCAATATTCTCCTATATACGGCATTACTGATCGCCCCGGCGGTGATTTCCAGGCTTTCAATAATCGGTACCCCGCTGGTCAGCAGGATAGAAAGCATGCGCAGCATGCGGGCGGTATTCACGTTGGCTACGATTTTTTTCAATATCGGCACGGAAAGGTATAGCTTATGGAAAAATAACTGGGTGGGCGGCCATCGGGTTAATAGGCGCCAAACAAATAAGATAAGTACCAAAGCTACCGCCAAAAAAATCCCGTACGATACCAGGAAATTCGCGATGCCGAGAAAAATTTTCGTTACCACAGGCAATGCGATATTGAACGAATCGAACATCTTGACCAGCTTCGGCAGGATAAATATGGACAGCCCGATCCCCATGACCACCGTGGCTGACAGAACGATAACCGGATACAACATGGCGGTTTGCACTTTCCGGCGGAGCTCAAAATCCTTTTCCAGCTCATTGGCCGCATAGTCCAGATTTTTTTCCAGCGTACCGCTCGCTTCACCGATTTTCACCATGCCCAATATCAATCCGGAAAAAATCCGGGGATACCCATTGAGGCTGTCGGCCAGGCTTTTACCGTCAGTAACGTCCTTGATCACTCCAGCCAGGACTCTCCGGTATTTTTTATTGCTCGTCTGATCCAAAATGACATTCAGCGACTCGACGATGGACAGCCCGGCTTTTAGCATGATCGCCAGGTGCCGGCAAAACGTCACCCGTTCAATATATGAGACGCCGCCCTTGCCGAACTGCCAGGTCATCCCGCCGGTCACTAAATGTTTGTGGGTCGCGGCCGCCACGACCGTAATGGGGATAAGGCGCTGCGCATCCAAAACATCAGTAACCGCTTTTCGCGAAGGCGCCTCGAGCGTTCCTCGCTGAAGCTGGCCTGCGGCAGTAGTGGCGACATATTCAAATTTCATATGGCTGTATTATTCTTGGGACGCACGGAACACTTCCTCGAGGCTGGTGATACCGGCCAAGACCTTGACTAGCCCGTCATCCAGCATGGTGGTCATGCCCTGGCTCACGGCCTGGCGACGGATTTCGTCGCTGTTTGCCCGCCGCATAATCAGCGTCCTGATTTCTTCCGTTATCTCCATCACTTCAAAAATGCCGATCCGGCCCTCATACCCGGTCTGGCTGCACAGATCACACCCCTTGCCCCGATATAACCGGAACCCTTCGCGCTGCACGCCCATTTTTTCCGCCCGCTCAGGACCGATAATTCGCACCAGCGTTTTCAGCTCATCGGCGGTGGGAGTATAGCTTTCACGGCAGGCTTGGTGGATCTTTCTGACCAGCCGTTGGGCAATGGCAACGCTGATCGTCGAAGCAATCAGGAACGGCTCGATCTTCATGTCAAACAAACGAGGGAGGGTAGTCGGGGCGTCATTAGTATGCAGGGTCGACAGCACAAGATGTCCGGTCATGGCAGAATTGATGGCAATGGCGGCCGTTTCCTCATCCCGTATTTCCCCGACCATAATGATGTCCGGATCCTGCCGGAGGATGGACCGAAGTCCCTTGGCAAAGGTCAGATTGGTCTGCGTATTCACCTGGATCTGATTAACTCCTTCCACATCATACTCAACTGGATCCTCAATGGTGGAAATATTCACTTCCCGCGTGTTGAGCAGCTTCAGGATGGCGTACAGCGTGGTCGTTTTGCCGGACCCGGTCGGGCCGGTTGCCAGGATCATGCCATACGGCCGGTTGCGGGCATGCTCAACTTTCTCCAGGTCGGTCGGATTCAGTCCCAGTTCAGAAAGATTGAATTGGCGTGATTTTTCGGACAGGATGCGCAATACTACCTTTTCGCCCTCAGCAATCGGCAAGATGGAAACACGTACGTCAACTTTGTTTCCGTCAGCCAAAAAATCGAACCGGCCGTCTTGGGCGGCCCGGTGTTCATCCGTCCGCAGACGGGTAATGATCTTGATACGAGTAATAATAAACGGATGAACGTCTTTTGGCAGCGTAACGACGTCATGGAGTATGCCATCGATCCGGAACCGGATGATCACTTTTTTTTCATGCGGCTCAATATGGATATCTGAAGCCTTATTCTGATACGCATACTCCAGGACTGTATCTATGATGCGGGTAGCGGGCAGCTCGCTTCCGTTGGCACCGGCATGTCGGGTCGCTTCAATATTCTGCTTGATAATGTCCGCGAATTCTTCTTTCAGCCCACGACGATAATGGACGAGGGCCTCACTGATATCTCGTGGAGTGGCATAATACGGCACCACCTTTTCCCCGGTCTTTTTGCTTATATAGTGGATAATCTCCTCATTATCGGGATCAGACATACCTATCTTTATGCCTTCCGGGCCGCGATCAAACGCAATGACATGCTGGCGCTTTGCTACTATTTCCGGGATGAGACGAAGCACTTCATTATTGATCTGTTTCTGGCTCAAATTCATGTACGGCACCCCAAAAATGTCCGCCACGATATGACCAAGGTTTTCGTCGCTGATCAGTTCTTCGTTTAATAAAAATTGTTCCAACGGAACATCTCCTAACAATGCCTTTTCCTGCGCATCCTGGATTTGCTCAATAGTGAGCAGTTCGGAATCTTTGAGGACTTTTTTCAACTCCTGATAATCGATAGGCATACTCTATTCCTGCTTAATGTACTGCCTGACTTTAGTGATCATGTCCACCAGGCTGATGTCCGATTTTACCAAATAATCAACGGCGCCAAGGTCCGCAGCGCGTTTTTTGTCAGAAGGCTGGGCCAAATTGGACATGATAATTACTGGCACCGTGTTTGTCTCGGCGGAGTTTTTGAGCATCTGCAGCACCTGGAAACCGTCCTGGCCGGGCAGTATCAAGTCGAGCAGGATAATATTCGGCCGCTCCACCTTGGCTTTTCGTACGCCCTCATCGCCAGTCGTGGCCATTGAAACCTCAAAACCGTTTAATTTCAGCTTGTTGGTGTATATTTTCAACAGCGACAGATCGTCTTCGATGATAAGTACTTTCTGGACCATGGTAGTTATGTGATGGGTAAGGTGAATTGGACGGTCGTACCCTGGTTCTCCTGCGAAGCTACCATAATATGCCCGCCGTGCGCTTCTACGATTATTTTCGACAAATACAGCCCTAGTCCTGAACCCTTGGTATTTCGGTGTACGATATTCTTTGCCCGGAAAAATTTTGTGAACAGCTCGGCCTGTTGGTCTTTGGGGATGCCTAGCCCGGCATCGTGGCACGAAAAAACTGCTTGCCCATCCTTGGCGGTCAATGAAATTTGGGCCTGCCCCCGGCCACGAGAATACTTTATGGCATTTGTTAAAATATTCTCAATCACCTGTTTGATTTTAATTATGTCGACAGAGGCGGTCAATGCCTGATCCGCCGCCGAATCGAACACTATCTCGCAATTTGATGCCAGTGCCAGCGGCCGCAGCTTATTCAGCTCTGACTTCACCAATTGCACCAGATCAACCCGTTCTTTTTTCAGCGTCATCTGTTCGACGTCCATCTTGACCGCCTCGAGGTAGTCATTCACCAGATTCACGGAATCCTGGCTGATAGCCAGGGCATCATTCAGGTATTCCTTCTGTCCGTCATTCAGCTGGCCCTGATCGCCAGTCACCAACGCCTCAATATACCCCTTGATGATAGACAGTGGGGTTCGTAATTGGTGGCTGATTATGGAAACAAATCCTGAACGGCGGTCCTCCATTTTCTTGATCTCTTCCTGGACCATCCGGCGGGCTGCCCTTTTGAGGACTACTATCCAATATCCCAAGACAATCACCAGCGCCACTAAAACAAAATCAAGGATTGTCATATTTTTTCTGTTTGAAAATTATTCCAATTCATATGAAAAATAACACGAAAAACGACTTTTGTCAAACAAAGGACGGCCTCTATTAGTAAGCCTCTCACTATGTTGACATTTGTCAAATAATATGCTACAATTACTACAGAGACAAAAACTAAAATAAAAAAAATGTATAAACATTCAGCCACAACGCTGAATAAAGCAGCGCTCTTCTCATTGGGTCAGACCATGTACTATAAGAAAAGGAAAAGTAACCGCGTCCTACTCAATATTATCGAGCGTTTTTTCACCTTGCGATCATATGCCAAAAATAGATGAAATTTTAAAAAATGCCGTCAAGCGAAATGCTTCGGATATTCATTTGACCGTCGAACATGCGCCGATATTCCGGATTGACGGAGAGCTGACCGAAACTGACGGTCACAAAAAGCTTAACGGCAAAGAGCTCGATGAGCTTATTTCTGAAATCCTGACGGAAAAACAGCGCCAACTCCTGCTCCATGAACGGGAGCTTGATTTGTCGTATGAAATTCCCGGCGTTTCACGCTTCCGGGTCAACTGTTTCTGGGAAAGGGATAATATCTGTATGGCCGCCCGGATTATTGCAAAATCCATCCCCACGATGGAGGAGCTCATGATGCCAAAAATCGTATATGATTTGATGCACCTCAAACAAGGCCTAGTATTGGTTACCGGGCCGACGGGCTGCGGCAAATCAACATCCCTGGCTGCCATGATCAACCTGATCAATCATGAACGTGCGGCCCATATCATTACGCTAGAAGATCCCATAGAATTCATCTATGACAGCGGCGACGGCAAAAGCCTCATCGTCCAGCGCCAGCTCGGTACGGACATGGTGTCATTCGGCCAAGCCCTCAAGCATCTTCTGCGACAGGACCCAAACGTCATCCTGGTCGGTGAAATGCGCGACCTGGAAACCATCGCCACGACCATCACGTTGGCGGAAACGGGGCACCTGGTGCTAGCCACTCTCCATACCCACAACGCAGCACAAACCGTTGACCGTATCATCGACGTCTTCCCGCCCTACCAGCAATCCCAAATCCGTCTCCAGCTCTCCCTGTTCCTGAAAGGCATCATCTCCCAGCAGCTCCTGCCCCGTATCAATGGGGGACGGACAGCTTCCCGCGAGATTCTCATCAATACGCCGGCTATTTCCAACCTGATCCGGGAAAATAAAATACCCCAAATCAAAACGGTTATCCAAACCAGCGCTGACGAAGGCATGTTTACTATGGACCAGGACCTGAAACGCCTCTATGAAGAAGGGTATATCACCAAAGAGGTGGCCAAGAGCTATATGGTCACGCCGTCGCTTTTACAGTAACCAGAGATTTCCAGGAACCACCCCAGGCCGCCATACAGTAAGGCGGTTTTATTGCTTAATCACATTGATTACTCCTTGAAATTGTGGTACCGTGTCAGCACTCTCAGGCGCCCGTATCTCAATGGATAGAGTACTGGTCTTCGGAACCAGGTATGGAGGTTCGATTCCTCCCGGGCGCATTTAGCCGAATGGACGATTAGCTCAGCTGGTTAGAGCGTTCGGTTTACATCCGAAAGGTCGTAGGTTCAAATCCTACATCGTCCACCACATAAAAATAATTTAATACTTATGAGATATTTTCTAGGATTACTCATCATCGGCGTCGGATTCCTCATCACCTGGAAGGCTGACTGGATCATGAACAATTTCGGTCGTATAGCCTGGGCAGAAGAACATTTAGGTACGGAGGGCGGCACCCGGCTCCTATACAAACTCATCGGGATATCCGCCATCGTGCTGTCGTTTCTCTACATGTCGGGCATCCTGTCCTCAATTCTGCGCGCAATTTTCAGCAATTCAATACAGACAGTAAACGAATAAATCAGGGCCGTTAGCATAGTGGTAGTGCACCCGGTTTGCATCCGGGAGGCGCGAGTCCGATTCTCGCACGGTCCACCATCGTTAATTACGTCAATCAATATTATGAAAAAAATTCTCATTGTCGAGGATGAACCGGGGATGGTCAAATTGTTATCCCGGCGCCTGGCCCTGGAGGGATATGACGTACACAGCGCCTCGGACGGGGAGGCCGGCTTGTCATTGGCCCTAGAAAAACACCCCGACCTTATCCTACTGGACATCCTGATGCCAAAACTGCACGGTTTGGCCTTCCTGCGTAAACTGCGGATGGATGCGTGGGGGAAAAACGTCCCAATCATCGTCATGACCAATATGCACGACCCGCAAAAAGAATCCGAAGTACGGGACGAATGGCACTGTGAATATATCGAAAAATCAGACTGGAAGCTGGAAGATTATGTTAAAAAAATTAAAGCCACCATTTAACAATATGGCTAAACAAAAAATTCTGGTCATCGAGGACGAGAACTCCCTGCGACGTGCACTTGTGGAAAAACTGAATCATTCTGGATATACTCCGATTGAGGCAAAGGACGGCCAGGCCGGCCTGGCTTTGGCTCTCAAAGAGTATCCGGATCTGATCTTGCTCGACATCGTCATGCCGGTCATGGACGGACTGACGATGTTGGACAAATTACGAAAAAACTCCTGGGGTCGCGACGTCCCCGTCATCCTCCTGACCAACCTGAATGAATCCAAGGATATTGCCGAAGCTATCAAGAATGGGGCGTATGACTACCTGGTAAAATCCGACTGGAAACTGGAGGATGTCATTACCGTCATCCGACAACACCTGAAATAATACATCATCTTACGAACAATGCGTTACCCGAAACGTGCCATCGAAAAAACAATCCTAATCATCGAAGATGATGCGGTTTTATTGTGGGCATTAGCCAAGACGCTGAGTACAGAGGGATTTATTGTGCATAAGGCGACGGACGGGGAGGCCGGACTGGAACTAGCTGTCCGCGAACACCCCGACCTCATCCTATTGGATATCATCATGCCAAAAATGGATGGGCTGACCGTGCTCAAAAAACTGCGAACCGACCAGTGGGGAAAGAACGTGCCGGTCATCATCTTGACCAACCTGTCAGCGGCGGACACGGCAAAAGATATCGGAAATAAATCCCAGGAATATCTCGTCAAGGCGGAATGGAAACTGACTGACGTGGTAGAAAAAGTAAAAAAACGGCTGAAGATTAAATAAATTATTCAACCAAAAAAACGCAGTGTATGCGTTTTTTGTTATTTTGAAGCTTATTTTACCTCTTATCCACCCGCGTGATACGCGTATACTCACTGCCATTGACCAGCTCGCCCTGGCGGGTCAGGACATAGCGGTGGTAATACAGGCCCGGCGTAACCGGCGACTTGATATAAAACGTAAAGGTGGCCGTCCCGCCGGGGCCGACCCTGTTTTCTGACATGACACCGACAGTGGTCGTATTCTGCCAGCGCGTGTCATAAAATCGGCTCAATTTCCCCCCCAGGTCATATGAGCGCAACTGCACACTGCGGTCCCATATGGCCGGGCCCGTATTCTTAAATTTCATGGTAATTTTTACACGCCCTGAGGCAAATACCGCCGGCGTAAAATTCTGGCTCGCCACGGCAGCTTGGTACGTCGAGTCCACACGGGTAATGGAATATGGCTCGGTCATCACCACTTCTTGCTGTCCGGATAACCGGTATGAATTTAAATACCTGCCTGGTCCGGCCGGGCTTAACATGGTAACGGTGTAATTCGCCAGGGCACCGGGCTGGACTTCAGTTTCGCTGAAGTTGATGTTGCCCAGCCGGCTCGGCCATGAAACGTCCTGAAAACGGCTCACGGCACCACCGAGGTCCTCTATAACCAACTTTACATCGCCGCGCTTCCACGTCTCGGTCCCCATATTTTTAAACTGCAGGGTCGTGGAAAATCGCTGCTTGACGAATACCGCGGGAGCGATCTTCTGCTGCACTAAATCAGCGGCATATGGCAGATTGGTCACCAGCGCAGTCAAGGAAAAATCACCGCCATCCACCGGCTGGTTATTGACCTGCAGCTGGAAATGATCGGTCACCTCCAACTGATCCGACGGACCCTTGATAGTAAAAGTAAAACGGCCGACTTCGCCGGGCGCGACATTGGCCGTCGTCAGATTAGCTACGACAGTATCTGACTGCCAGCCGGCTGCCCGCAGGATAGAATGGGAATCAGTAGCCACCAACTGGATCGGCGAGGATGTATAGTTACGCCATGTAGTATTGCCGTCATTGCGGAATTCCACCCAAACCAGCTTATCGATACCGGACTTCACGCTGACCGGACTTTCACTCTGAGTAACATAGCTTACCTTGTAGACCGGAGCCACAGCCGCACTGGCCAGAGCATCATACTTCGTCTGGGCTTCCGACCTGATAATGGAAATTTGGCCGTACAAATTGCCTCCCGGACACGTCGTGCAATCCAAATCCTTGTGTCCGACTATATTAGGGTAATCAGCATCTATAAGAAATCCTGACCCGGACGGAGAAATTTCCTGGGACAGCCCTTTTTGGGCAATGAGGTCGGTCAGGGCATTCTTGACTTTATCATTGAGCGTCACTGTCGTTTCGTAATCGCCCAATATTGATATGCCGATGGTGCCCCGGTTGAAATTCGCCTCATATTGGGCGCCGCCAAAACGCTGTTGGGCGCATGTGGCATCGCGGTACACGTGCGCTCCGACAACCCCGTCGCCACCATACCGGCCTTCATATATATTGCCGTTTTGATCAATCAAATAATTATATCCGATATCCCCCCACCCGAGGACGATAGCATGCCAATAATAAATCCCGCGGATGGTCGCCGCCGGATCAGCACCGCCATCACTGCCTGCCGTATGGTGGATGACGAATTTTTTCGGCCAGACATACTCGGCCGGCCAGGCCTCCTCGCCGCTGGAAGTTTTCCGCCAGTTCTCGTCGGCCTGCCATTGGGATCGACTGAGAATGGCGGAGGCTGACTGCGCTGATGCGGACGAAACTATTTTTTTTAATAAACTGAAAATCGTCAACGGCACATCAGACGACGTGTCGACGTAAACCAGCTTTATTGAAGACGTAGAACCATGATCAGCAAACTGGTACTGGATGGAATCTGCCTGGTCCGCCAAAACCGGTTCAATGGAATATTGCCAATCGCCCTGCGGTACCGCATCCATGGATTCCAGCGTAAACCACGGCGACCAGCTTCCTGTCCTACCATATCGTAGCGAAAAACCTTTTGGTGTCTCTCCCTGCCACCCGATTCCCACCAACCCAAATGAGAAGTCAGCTGAAAAAATCGGCGAAATATACACACCTTCCAATTGGGTTGGATAGTCGATCATCTCTCCTTGTTTCACAGTCGGCTGGATGGTAGCTCGTGCACCGCCAGATAAAAAAATAACTGCTAAACCGATACAGGCTACAGTTCCAAAGAATTTTAATACCCAAACTTTCCGGGGTTTGTTGTTTGTTTTTGTTTTCATTTTACCCATATATTATAGCGCATTTTCGACATTTTGTCCAGTCAGCCACAGTAAACGGCCTATCTTTTATAAGTCCATATGGTAACTGTACTCGCCCAAACTGCGCACAACAGTTAGATACACTGTACCGCTGATATAATCGATGACTGACAGGCAGTTCAACAAACTACGATTACTAAAAAAGCACTCCTTTGAGAGAAGTGCTTTTGCAACCTACGCTTAATAAACTATTGAAATACGGTACGGACCAGTCATGTAGTTTGCTGTCGTAGTTGTGCTGTTGCAAAAAGTTGTCACAACTTTATAACCCAAGTAAACAAAACCAGTATTATAATACACATAGCTTGCACCACCCCATACCTCCCCGTTCTGCGGGACCCATGGGGGCGCTACTATACCACCGGCGGCTGGCGTCTTTGTGTATACCCTGACTCCAGGAGCAGTGTCCATGTTAAGTTCTGGGACGCTTATCAATTTATAATGGTATGCGGAATTTTTCGTGTCGGTTGGTTGGGCACAAGCGCCATTGGCAGTGGTCACCACCTCATCCCCAGTCAGCGTCAGATCAATCGTACCTGAATATGTCTTTCCTTTTGAAGCCGTAGCACCATTAATTGTCAGACTCCCAGCCACCTCCAAATTATCATTAATAATAAAAGGCAAACTGTCAGTCGTGCCGGCAGTGGCGCCACGATATACCCGGCCGTCCACACGCATATTATCGCCTACAGTCACCGGGTTGTCGGCTCCGCCAGTGCCAGTGGTGTTGTTTTTCATGGTCCCGTTGAAATACGTCACGCCACCTGTACCCTGCCGCCCGATGGTCAGGGTGTCGTACACGGCACTGGCCGCCTTCACCACGCTGGCAGTCAAAGCCACGGACAACAAAACCATAATGAAAATCATAAAACTTCTTTTCATACTTTTTGTATTAGCTTTGGTAAATTATTTATGCAAAGGGGTTGTTTCCGTAGTGGAAAAAATACGAGGCAGAACCGTTACGAGGCCCACAAGTGCCCAAAAAATTATGGCCAAATCATTCTTGAAATATGGCGTGTCGAAAAAACCATGCACCAAGAGTGCCACCATAGCGGCCATCAAGCCGACCATCAAGGCGCGCGACGAGTTATCATTACCAAAACTCCGTACCGCACGGCATGCTTCCCGGAAATATTTGACCATCAACCAAATAAATACTGCAAGCCCAGCCAATCCCATCTCAATCCAAAGCGTAAAATATAACTCATCCGGGTTTGGGAAAAATTCCGTATGCGACGCTTCTTTGTATTTTTCATAAACAACCGGAAAGCTGGCCAGTCCGGTACCAAGTATCGGGTTCGCCCTGATGATGCGTGCGGCGCCTTTCCACATGACTACATGGACGTCCGCGGACGTATCCTGCACGTCTATGACCGAGATGACTTCTTGCCTGGTGAAGGGGATGACGAAACACGCTATCAGCATGAGTAACGTAATCAGCCAGATCCATTTGCGCCGCACTGAAAAAAAACTGGCAAACGCTACCGCAGCCACCACGCCGATGAGAGCGCCCCGGGAAAACGACAGTACCAAACCAATAACGCCGAATACAACGACTCCAACCGTAAACACATGTCGCGTGACCGCATCCCATACGGTACTGGGTTTTGGCTGGACCCTGACCAGTAAAAAACTGACGAACATCGCCAGGATTGGCCCTACAAATTTCCCGACAGCGGTCGGGAAAGGGAAAACCGACGTGGCCCGTTTCGGGTGTTCAAGCCCGTATGAACCGGGAATATGCAGCAGTCCGTCATATTGGATCAGGGTGACATACCCGATGACGACAACCGCCGCACCAAAAGCCCAGATCACGCTTCGGACCTGTTCCTTTGTTTTAATGGTGTTAGCGAAAACAATAAAAAACAGTACCGGCTCGATGATATACGCTTTCCACAAGCCCATTGCCTGCCTCATATCCGGTGAAATAAATACCGCGATCGTGCCAGCCAACACAAAAAATAAAATCACCCAGCGCCAGGGCAAATGGACAGGGCATGCTTTAATGCGTATCCGCTCCTGAATTGTTTTGAAGCACCAGACAGCGATAATGACCAATAGCATGACTTCCAAAATTGTCATAGGTACGCCGCCTACCGAAAAACGGATCAAATAAGCTGGGGAAAATAGGATCGCCAAACAAATTGCCCAGTCAAGTTTCCACCAGGCAATATAGGCAAATATTATGGTAAATAGGATAATTAAAACAACTTCCATGACCCCATTGTACCATGCGGCCAATAACAAAAAAATACCGCGGGAAAATGCGGTCTGAACAGGTTACTGGCCATCTTTGGCCTCCGACAACAAGGCCATATTCTGCACGGCCACCATCAGTCCGATCAGGACCCAGATGTGCATGACGTACAGTGTGGAAAAGGTGAGATATTGGACCAACACACCAAGAAATGCGGCTAGTAGACCCACCATGACTGACTTGAGATACGGATCCTGGGTCCGGCGCGCCGCTCCCCACGAACGGATAATCAGGACCATGATGAGGGCAATAAAACAGGCCAAGCCAAAAATTCCGCTTTCGGCCAGGACTTCGATATATTCATTATTTACGATACGCCAGCCATCTTTAGGCTCATAATACGGATGTGGCGCGGCATAAGGACCAAACCCGCCGACCCCGACTCCAATGAGCGGATGTTCGTGCCATGCCTGGATCGCCGTCTCTATCGTACCGACACGCTCATCATATGAGGCGCCATAAAAAGCATTGCTGACATGCTCTTTGAATTTATCCAGCGTCAACGCCTCGCCGCTAGGCGACAATGTCTTCACCACCACAAAACCGATCACCGTAACGCAAATAATCACGATGATTATCGTCGTCGGTCGAAACAGCTTTTTCCAATACCAAACGCCAGCCACCAGAAGCGCAGCCGCCATCGCCAGATACCCTCCGCGCGAAACGGTCAGTACCAGATTCACCATCCCCAGTCCGAGTAAAAGTAATAATATGCCGTACCGCATACTCACGGATCCTAAGCCGGTTTGCCAGCGATCATGCGCCCGCCCCCCGGCCAGCCATAACGCAAAAAGTATTGAGATGGGTATCAGTAAATAATTGGCGAAATATAATGGCTCATACGCAGTTGATTGCACGCGGCTGAATCCCAGCACGTCTTTTGTATATAAATCGCGTAATCCGGTCAGGGATTGGGGCAAGCCCGCCATATCGCCGAGGAACTGAAACAGGCCAAACCCGGACACCAGCACGAAACTGATTAACAAGGCGACGACGACTTTGTTCAATTGCTGTTTTGTAGTTACGATATTCGGCATGACAAACGCAGCCAGAACAGTGAAGATAGTATACGCCAAAATAGTAAGCGACCGGCCGAAATTTAATCCTTGGGTGAGCGAAACGACCTGCATGGCGATGAACAACATGAGGGGCACCAACGCGGGATTGCGGGCAAAATGGTATTTTTTAAAATAGTGCAGGTGAAAAAACCAGGCTCCTGCCGTGGCCAGCAATAAAACTTGGCTCAGGCGGACGGTCGTTCCACCGGCTTCGTAGGCACCGAGCCGTTCAAATGGGAGGGCAAAAACTATCAAAATCGCCCCCCAATACGGCTTCTGGAAAACCAAATAAAATACCGACGCCCCTAGGATCAGCGCCAGCGCGATATACCAGCCGATTGTGACGCTAATAAAGTTTATGGCTAGGACGCCTACGATAGCCAATACGCCAGCACCGATAGATAGTATTGTTTTCTTGTTCATCTTCAACATGGGCTATTTACGCAATAAAAGATAGTAGTCCCGCACCATCCGCTCTTGGCTGAACATAACCTCCACTTTTTGCCTGGCCCGTTCTACCATCTCATGCGACTCGGCTCGATGATTGAAGAGATAGATGAGCTGGTCGGCCATATCCTGGCTGTCGCCTGGTTTGGCCAACAGGCCAGTCTGTTGATGTTCAATAATTTCCGGGATACCCCCGAGGCGCGTACCGACTACCGGAATACCGCTGGCCATCGCCTCCACCAGGGTAATGCCGAATGACTCGCGGCGGACCGATGGCAAGACCAACGCATCAAAATATGAATACCATTTGTCCACTTCCCGCTGGTAACCGACCCACTGGATAGTTTCTTTCAGTCCCAGCCGATCCGAAAGCCACATCAATTTCTTGCGTTCACTGCCCTCGCCAACGATGATCAGCCTGGCAAATGGTATAAATTCCTGGATGATTTTTACCGACTGGATCAAAAACTCAACGCCCTTTTCAGGCTCCAGACGCGCTACGCATCCAATATTGAACCGGGCGGACTGTTCCCATCGCCGTTCTTTGACGGTAAATTTCTTCAGATCCACTCCATTATAAATAATGCTGACATTCGCTCCATGGACATGGATAGTATTAATCAACTGATCCTTGATCGCCCTGGAAACGGCTATAATCGCAACGGCGCCCGAAAACCAACGATACAGGAATTTTAGGGGATTTTGGTCCAACCAGCGCTCCAGAGTAACGTGCTCTACCCAAATAACTTTCATGCCCAGCATCCTCGCCGGCAGGGTAGCCAGTATTTTCTCCGTCAACGACAGGCAATACAGGACTGTTACCTTTTTTGCCAGGCGATAGTACAGCAGGATAATGCCGAGCGAGATGCAGGCGAACGGGGCGACCAACGGCCATATCAGGATACGGCTGACGGAAACCGGCTCAACACCGCCCCACCATCGCCTGCCCGGCCAGCGATTTTTCTTGAACTCCGACAATAAGACCCGGCAGCTGGAGACCAGAAAAAAATTAAAATCCTTCTGCTGCAGCGCATTGACCAGCGACAACGTGTGGCGCTCGCCGCCGCCCATCATGGACGACAAAGGAAATTTCATGATCAGGACATTTTTCATACCGTATCTCGGCTCATTACTTCTTTAATCGTTTCTTTAGAAACGGCCTTGAACAAATAGAGGGCGGCGAAATAAACTGCCGCACCAACTCCTATCATCAATACCCAGTGCTGGCTGTGGAGCAATTGGAGTGACGCCGCCATGATGGCTGTCGCAATAAGAGATTTACCGAAAACTTTCAGCGATAGGCGTGTTTTCGTACTGACCAATACTATGAGTGCGGCTGATATTGTTACTAGGGATTCCGAGACGACGGTCATCCAAGCGGCTCCAAAATATGAATACCGCGGGATAAATACCAGGTAGCCAGTCAATGAGATAATAGCGACCAAAAGATACAGCCACATCATCGTGCGCTGGCGATTAACAGCCACGACCGCACTGCCAAAAATATTTCCAAGAAAAATAATTCCGGTCGCTATGATCAATATCTGGAGGAGGGATCCCGAATCACGGAATTCAGGGGCAATGAGATTCATGACCGGTTGAGCTAAAAAGAAGGTTCCCACTATCAATGGGAGGGCGACCATGGACATGGCGTCAATAGCTTTGCCCAATACACGTGAAAATCTCTCCCGATCCATGGCGGCCCAAGCGCCGGCCAACAGGGGCAAAATCAACCCCGCGAACATCGCCGGAAAAGTCGTCAGCACTTCCAATACTTTATATGCCGCGCCGTATACGCCGACATCAGCCTGGCTTTTGAATAGGGAAAGGATGATCGTATCCGCTTTGAAATACACTAGATTGAATGCGATCGAGAGCGCTATTGGCCATGCGTCATGGATGACCTCGCGGATCACCGCAGTATCCCAACGCCATCGCAAACGGACAAATTGACGGCTGAAATAATACAGCATTACAAAATTGATTGCGCTTCCGGCCGATACTACCGCCATGACCCATAGTAAGCTCAGATGGGCCCGGATGGCCAGAAAGGTTCCAATCAACAATATAATCCGGCCGGCTACCTCAGCGATCGTTACCCGCTCAATCCGCAAATGCTTCTGGAAAATACCGGTCAACAACTGATTCAGGGTGATGGCCAAAAACGAAATGGACGTAATAAGCACGCCCCACTTCACTATGGAGGGGTATGGAAACCACAAGACAATCAACGGAGCCAGTCCTAAAAAGACTATAGCGGAAATAAGGCGAAGGGTAAAAATTGTGCTGGAAATTTTTTCCTCATCGGCATTGGCTTCTGAAATTTTTTTCACCAGGACGACATATAGGCCCATGTCCACCAGGACGCCAAAGAACTGCAGGAAAGCCATGATGGTGGTGTACTGCCCGAAGCCTGATTCTCCTAAATACCTGGTCAACATCCCGATAACAACAATGCCGATAATCGTGCTGACCGTTTTACCGATAATTTGGATTATTGTATTGTGCGCAATTTTCCTGGTGTAGGACATCGTCGGTAAATAAAAATACAGTAAACAATAATTTACGGTAGAATGCAAATCAATCGTACCATGTACCGGAACGATTGACAAACCTGTTTTTTTATGCTATCATTAAGGCAGAAAGGGTGAGTCTTGAGCAAAACAAAAATAAAAACCACTCCCAAGATAATACGCGGAGTAAGCCAAAATTTTTTACCACCTTTTCAAAAAACACAAACACAAGGCCAACCAAACGTATGCAAACCCCCCGCTGATGCCCGGCCTTATGTCGCTGAGGTATTTTTTTATCTTCGAGGCAAAAAAAATAAAAACACATACTAATTTTATGGACCGAAAACATTACTCATCGGTATTCGCCGTGGTCATGATCCTTCTGCTCCTGCCATTCCTGCCCCAATACCTGGCCAGTGCGCGTGACCGATCAACGGCAGAGGCTAATACGTTCACCACGTATCGGGGGGACTACACGGCCCATCAAATCACCAGCTACACCAGCGCCGGATATGTCGGCGACTACATACTCCGCGACCCGGCACCCGGCACCACTATTTCGCCGGAAGTGCTCGGCGTATCCACGACCCGCGCTGCTCCAGTCTATGCAGCAAAAGAAATCAGCCGCAGCAACAGCATCGTCAATATGAACCCAGGCCGGTCAGTCACCGTCTGGGTCGATTTTTTGAATACCGGCAACACAACCTGGCGTAACACAGGGACGAGCGCCGTCAGTCTGCGCACTTTTCCGAATAACCGGGCCAGCATCTTTTACAATCATTTTTGGCAAAACGCCGCCCAATCAGCCCGGCTTCTACAAAGCTCAGTGAGACCAGGCCAGACCGGCCGGTTTCGTTTGGCTTTGCAGGCGCCTGCCACCAATGGCATCTATCTAGAAGAATTCAGGCTAGTCGCAAACGGCATTGGATCAATCAACGGCGGGTACGTCCGCATCCCGATCGGCGTCGGCCAGCCCTACCCGCGGCCCCAGGACTATGAAGCGCAGGAAATCAACCGCAGCGACAGCGGCCAGCTGCACATCAATCCAGGAGACACATTTACCTTCTGGGTCAGGTTCAAAAATGTCGGCCTGCAGAATTGGTACAATTCGGGCGACCACTTTATCGCCATAAATGCTACGCAACCGGTCGGACGAGTCAGCTTGTTCAAAACGGACCTGTGGAGGGATTATTATTACCGGCCGACCAAACTCGACCAAGCCAGGGTCTACCCAGGCGAAGGCGGAAAATTCACCTTTACCATGACAGCACCGAATGTGGCCGGATATTACACCGAGCATTTTGCCCTCGTGGCCGAGCACACGACCTGGATCAAAGGCGGGGAATTTACTATGAACATCAAAGTAGGCGAACCGCCTGACCCCGTGCCGACCACCGCAACGGCCGGCGAACCAACGGTACGCATCGGCTTATTCAGCACAACTGACCCGATTACCATCACCAGCAATGGCGCCTACCAGATGGTGGATGGCAACACTAACACCGCCACGGACAAAGCTGCGAATGAATCAACTTCAGTGACCTGGTCCGAAACCGCCTATTACCGCTTCGTGCCAAAAGATTCCGGCTCCATCATGACCATTTCCAGCTGGTCAAACAAGCCGACGTGGAATTCCACGCTCAATGACAATACATTCCGCGGCGCTATTGAACTTCGGTATGCCTCAACTGATAAAAAAATGTGGGCTATAAACGAACTGCCCCTGGAATCATACCTCAAAGGATTGGCAGAGGTATCCAACGGCCAACCGCCCGAATATTTGAAAGCTCTCATCACGAGTGCGCGGTCATACATTTTGTGGCATACGTTGCGCGGCGGCAAACACCCCAACGAACATTTTGATATTAATGCCACTACAGACCAGGTATACCGAGGGTACGGATTTGAACAGCGTTCAATCGACCCGATTGCCGCAGTGACCGCAACCGCCGGCCAAGTCATCACTCACCCTGATGCCATTTCCCAGCTCAATCCAGAGGGCATTATTGTAGCCGCATATTCATCCGGCACTGATGGCCGTACCAGAAGCTGGCAGGAAGTATGGAACAGCGGCGGTTTTCCATGGTGCTTGTCTGTCCCTGATCCGTACGGCATTATATCGAACGCTACCACTCTAACAGGCAATCACATGGTGGGGCTATCTGCTCAGGGCGCAAGAGGCTTTGCCACGAAAGAAAACAAGACCTTCGACTGGATCCTCCAATATTATTATACCGGCACCTCACTGAAAAAAATCTACTAATCCGCGTAAAAAATCGGCCTGAACATAATGGCGGGTTTTTGTTATACTGTCTTTATGACTCTTATCGGGCCAAACATGGAGGTTTCTGAGGCCGACTGGCAGAATATGGTGGCCGAGCTGCAAAATTACAGCCGCGGTAAATTTTGGCGCGACTATACCTGGCACGCTTCCCGGATGGCTGTCATCGACCCGGAAAAATTTACCAGCATCTTCATCTCGCCAAACGACTGGGTCGGCATGCTCCGTGAACTGGAAAACTATCGCCGACAGGAAAACTGGGACGCATTCGCCTCGCGTCTCGCGCGCATGAAACTCATCGATCCGGCCAACTCGAACGATATCGAAATCAACGAACGCCAGTGGCAGGGCATCATTGGCGTGCTGAAAAAATGCATCGCCCAGAATAACTGGACCGTATTCGCCTCGCACGCACACCACATGAAACTCATCGATCCGGTTCGCTCATCCAGAATAATTTTTGAACAGAAAGCCTGGGACGGCATGTACGGCAAACTGGAAGAGTTCCGCCAGCAGGACATCCGCGGCAAATTCACCAAGCACGCCTCCTACATGAAAATCATCGACCCGATAAAATTCAAACAGGTCCGCATCTCCGCCCATGACTGGGAAGAAATGGCGGACGAGCTTCAGGCCAAGCGCGACAAGAATTACTGGGCGGCATTCGCGGCACAGGCGAGTAGGATTAAAACATTACTAAATTAAAAGAAGCCGTCCACAGAATGGGCGGCTCCTTGGTTTGTGCGGAAACGCGTTGGTTTACGCGGTTTTGACTTTGAGCGGCGTCATGATTGCCATGGCAATGATCGCATATGCGACCATCAACAGCATGGCCATCAAAGCCACGTAGTCCACTCCGTGGAAAAACTCGTTCAGGGGCATTTTCCCGAGTACGAAGTAGCCGATTGAGACCAATAGGCACATGACCAATCGACGCGGCCACCCTCCATCCTTTTCTGTTCCAGCGTACAATCGCCTGAACAGCTGTGAAAATCCCCAGTAGCCCAGAACGGCTAAAGCGGCAATAGATACGGCCACAACCACCAATGGCAGATGCCGCTCTAAAAGGAAAGTGAACATGTAGATGGCGATATATGCCATCATGACAACGAACCATTTTGGAGCTTGCATGTTATAACCTCCGCTGTTTGATGTTTCTTTATGTAACCAGCCATACTACTCCAAAATGGGTAATTTGTCAAGACTAGGCCAGGAGCATCCCGTCCCCGAAGCTGTAAAAACGGTACTTCTTCCGTATCGCTGTTTTATATAACTTTAAAATATTCCGCCGCCCAGCTAACGCGGAAACTAACATGAGTAAGGTTGATTTCGGCAGATGGAAGTTAGTAATCATGGCATCTACCATCCTGAACCGATAGCCGGGGTAGATAAATGCGTTTATCCAACCCTTATAACCCTCTTTCCGCGCACCAATAGTCTCTAATACCCTTACCGACGTCGTGCCGACCGCAATGATCCTGCGGCCTTCTTTCTTGGCCTGATGTAAATGCTCAAGGGTTGTTTTTGAGATTTCTGTGTATTCGGCATGCATCTGATGCTTAGCGATGTCCTCAACTTTTACCGGCTGGAATGTCCCGAACCCGACATGCAATGTGACATATTCAAACTGCACACCTTTCTTTTTCAACACTGCGAGCAAATGTTTGGTGAAATGAAAACCCGCCGTTGGCGCGGCCACTGAACCGACTTTTTTCGCATACACAGTCTGGTAGTCAGATAATGACGCTGACTTCTTTATATAAGGCGGGGTCGGTGTTGAACCGATCCTTTCGGCTAGCGACAGTACCTGCTCGGCCGTTTTATTGAACCTGACATGCCAGATACCGCCGTCTAACTGTTTAACCACTTCACAGTGTAAGCCGAGTTTGAACGAAATAACCATTCCCATATGCCGGACCTTTCCGCCGATCAAGACCTCCCATATCTTGCCATGAATCTGATGTAATAAAAAAACTTCCATCTTACCACCTGTTTCCTTTTGGCCAATTAATCGTGCGGGAAATACCTTCGTATCATTAAATACCAACACATCACCTGCTTGTAAATATGCGGGCAGATGGTTGAATCGGTCATGTGCGACCTTATTCGTTTTCCTATCAAACACTAACAACCTCGAACTGTCACGCGGTGTCGCGGGGGACTGGGCGATACGATCTTTAGGCAAGTGGTAGTCGAACAATGAAGTCTTCATGTTTCTTATTGTATCTCAAAAATACATATTATAAAACCGCGCCTGTGAAGTACTCGTAGTAAAATTGTAGCGAAGAGGAGCGGTCCCGAACATAGTTGAGGGAGGTGATCCCACTCAAGCGAAGCGGTTGTGGGTCGCCAGTGACGATGAGCACAATTTTCAAGAGGACGGAACCGGCGCGGCGGTTCCCTTCGGCTTCGCTCAGGGCATGCTTTTCTGCCACTTTTCTTGCCGCCAAGAAAAGCGGTAAACTTTTACTTTTGTATCGTGGTTTATATGGATAAAAAAATATTTAATTTTCAGGCGGTCGCACTCCGCACAGCCCAAGACATTCGCACGAGCCAGTCGTTGAGCAATTCGGCCCTAAACATGTATCGGCCCCACAAAAGCCAACACATTCAGCGTTGGAATTGCAGCTCCTCGCTTCAGTATTCACGTTCACAACTGCACGATTAACATTAGCATTGGAGGCTGAATTCGTGTTAATCGTCGTATTTGTATTGGTTTTGACAGCGTCCTGGGTCATACAACTATGCGGTATACCGTAACATGTTACTTTAACCGGCCCGATCATATGGTAATCTTTTTCAATACCCAAGCATTGGCAGCTTTTTATCTGGCACCCAAGGCACGTACCACCCGAACCACTTGGCTTGGGGAACAAGAAGGCAATGCCTGCCAAAACTATCATTAATGCCAAAATAATAACTAGGGCGGAGCCTTTTTGCGAATGCATAAATACTATGTAATAAATTAGACCAGCTTACTCTGCAGATTTCCCGGTATCTCCTTGCCCAAATGCTTATAACCGGACTCGGTAACCACCCGACCACGCGATGTGCGGGCGAGGAAGCCTGACTGCATCAAATACGGCTCATACACATCCTCAAGAGTGGATTGCTCCTCCGCAATGGCTGCGGCTATAGTATTCAATCCAACTGGGCCGCCGCCATACTTCTCGATGATGAAAGTCAAAATCTTTCGGTCGATTTCATCCAGACCGGCTTCATCAATGGATAATTGCTTCAAAGCGGTCGTTGCCAGGTCTTTGGTAATCTTGCCA
>JBAYGJ010000004.1:0-41671 GCA_041666685.1 Patescibacteria group bacterium
ATTGAGGGCTGGGCCAGGGCTTTGTCCCAGAAAATTTCAGGCACTACGCTAGGATTTTCCGATTGGGGCTGGATCAGGTTGGCCGGTACCTACGATAACGGCCGGGGAGACAGCGGACCGTACCAGCTCACTGGCACGGAGGTGGATTCACAGCAGTTTTTGGGTGACCCGAGTGTCAATCCGAATGACGTGAAACTGTACAGCGTGTTCGGTTGGGGCTGGGGTGCGGAGACGTCGGATTATTATAATAAGTCGTCATGGCTATCCATGGTCAATGTCAGCAACAACCGTCTGGCGTTCAATACCAAGTATGCCGATAAGGTGCAGTTGCGGGTCGATGAAACCGGCAACCAACATGTGTCTTGGATTGGCTATGATGGCACCACCGGTAAGTGGGAAATATTTTATGTCAAACATCAAGATGGCCGATGGCAGACGGTGAGTGGCGCTGTGTATACCGGTGATACGAGCGTAGCCGACGCCCGCGTGACCGCATCAACTGACGCAGACCCCTCAGAACTACCGGATGGCGTATCGATGCTTTCCATGGATATAGACAATGCCGGAATCCCGCATTTTGCTTGGGAAGACGGCGGCTTCTGGACATACCGTGAAGGTGGGGTGGTAAAATATACGACGTGGGACGGTACTGCCTGGCTAACGACGATTATTGACGGTTCGGAATCGCAAGTACCTTCCATTGAAATTGATTCTGCGGACCACCCTCATATAATCTATCGGAGTGGTGGCTATGGTTCGGCAACAGTGAAATATACATATTGGAATGGTACAGCCTGGTCAGTCCCGTCGAACGTCAGTTCTTCGGGCATCCAGCTTGATTGGCCTGATTTTATCCTGAGGGATGATGCGCCGGTAGTAGTATGGGGCCAGCCCGATGGGACAAACAATAATATTTATTTACGATGGTGGGATGCCACTGCAAATTCAGGTGCCGGAGGATGGGTAGACGTTGATCCGTCAGATGGGAACTATACCGATGACCAGGTAGTAAATACGGGGATCACGATTCCGCCAACAGGCTATTACGCCAAAGTTGCTTTGTATCCAGACGGTCACCCCGGTGTGCTGTGGAGAGAGGGCGGCACTGACGGGGACCGTCTGTATTTCCGGCAATGGAACGCTGGCTTAGGGGCATGGACGTCTGTCAGTAACGACGGCAACAACCAGCAGATTGATCTGAATCGGACTTATGACATTTACGGCCGCCAGAATGATTTGGCTATAGACCGGAATGGCATTGTGCATGTAGTTTATTCCACATTAGAGGGCAGTCGTCGTGATGTGTACCATGCTCAATCAAGTGGTGCAGCCTGGGTGACAGCCGCCAGGACAGCCCCAGCCGGAGCCAGCGGCGGTCAACTTGACCCGCTGTATAATATCTCGCTGACTACCGAGTCGGGGTCACAGAATTCCGCCATGTCTTTGGATCGATTTGGTAATGTACATGTTATTTGGGAAGAAGTGGATGCCAATACCGCCGGGGCAGCCTGTATAACTAATGCTGATTGCCAGGCGTCAGGGTACGCGTCGTGCCTGGATTTTCATGCGTATGGCATGCGCTGCGCCAATGTTGACGTGATGTATTCGCGATGGATGCCCGGCAATGTCCAGTCCGGCCTGGGCTGGGTGGAATTCATGCCCGCTGGCGCTTTGCTCGGTATACCGTGGGTCAAGACGATGTTCGCCGACATCCATGCCAGCCAGAATATCACGTTGGCGCCGCCGCCTCGCGGCACCGGGGAGTATACGTCAACGTATTTGATAGAAACCGGCGGCACGATCAGCGGCATTCCGGGGTACTACGGCGGCACGACGACCGGGGCACCGACATCCCAATTGCCGGATCAGGCGGGCTTCCCGTCGTTGATCCAGAACCGGCCCTCGATCCAGACTCTGGGTGCTGAGTTGCTGGCCAAACTTGACGTGGATGGGCTGGTCAATAAAACAAACGGTGACAAGAACCGCCACGGGACAATAGTGGCTGAAAGTACTACTACTGAATTGAGCACCAATTCCGTATTCGGCACAACACCGTCCCGGCCGATATTGAACAATAAAGTATATTATTTCCATGGGACCCCGGGCCAGACTTTCACGATTTCCAATGACATGTATTTTATGAAAGGCCTCGCCACAGCGACTCCTGCTACCAGGGGCAATGGTGTCATCGTGGTGGACGGTAACCTGGAGGTCAATGCCAACCTGTATTACCAGAAATGGTGCGAAAACGATCATGCGCTAGTTTGTCGGCAGGATACTGATTGCGTCAGTGTCGGCGGCACCTGCAATGATCCGGCCATCAGCAATTTAATCGAGCTGCCGTCGGCGGCCATTATTGTCCGCGGGAATATTTACATCAATCCCCTGGTCCATAAAGTCTCGGCGGTAGTTGTGGCAATTGATAATCCGGATACTGTGGACGATCCGGTTACGACGGACGTGGTGGAAAACATGGAGGGCATTGTCAGTTCCGGGCGGAAAGCGCCTGCAGACGTGAGTGTTGCGAGGTCACAGGATGATACCTGGGTAAATTCAAATACCACAAACCACCCGGTATCAAGCTCTGCATTTTTTGGCAAGGACAATGACGTACTAATCGGAGTGACAAACGGCTCGGCTGGCATGATGTATGAATCCCAGCCTGGTGGCGAAACATGGGATATCGGGTCGATCCCGGCAAATCAAGGACCAATTATTTCTATGCTGAAAGCCAGCAATGGAGATATTTATTTAGGGCGGGGCGGATATCCGAGTTTCAGCAATGGATATGTAAATCGTTCTGCGGATAATGGACAAACGTGGGTAACCTCGAACAACTTCAATGATTGTCCTATAACAACTTTATTAGAAGCGCCCAATCATGACATTTTTATCGGTTTTGGTTGCAGTAAAGCCAGCGTGTATCGCCTGCCTTATGGAGCCCCAATCAATGGAGGATGGGTGAATACCGCCGCTGGAGTTGGCGGCATCGATTTTTCCGGCACCCAGGCCGACGTGGTAAATTCGATGATCCGAGCAGCCAATGGGGACATAATTGTTGGTACCACTGATTCAACTGGCGGTCGGGTATATCGCCTGACGTATATCGGACCTTTGTGGGACAATAAATGGAATCAGATTGAAAACCGTACATTAGGATCGTTTGGAGTGTCTGCATTAGCCCAAACTGCTAATGGCGATATGTATGCCGGCACTAACTCCAGTCCCGCTGCGGTATTTAGATTGCCCAATGCGACAGCGACATGGCAGAGTACTGGCGCCATCCAACTACCAGGCGGGGCGTACCGTGAACAGGCGGTCCAGAGTTATAGCCGTGTTAATGCCCTGTTAAAAGCAAGTACCGGTGTTTTATATGCGGGAATGGGGGGAAATAAAGGGGATGTATTCCAGTATAATACCGGGACTAATAATTGGGACGCTACAGCAAATATGACTGAGGACCCGACGCCTGCCGCGCAATACAGCGGTGATGAAGTGTATCCGCGGAGTATTTATGTTTTGAGCGAGGGTGCGGATCATTCACTATACGCGGGTTCACAAGTCGTATTCAATACGTCTCAGTGGAGTGGGGAAGTTTATAAAACAACTGACTGGGGCGTTACCTGGGATCGAGTATTTAATACTCTGGTTGGCGGTACGTCGGTTAATGCATTGCTCCAAAATGCGCTGGATCAGGGAGGTACAAAGTTCCGTTCCATGTTAAGATTTTCGCTTCCTATCCCGGGGGGCGCGGAAATCAAGAGCGCGTATTTGAAATTACAGGGCGATGGCACCGGCAGCGGCGAATTCAATGCTCGTCTGTACCTTATTGACGGTGATAATGCGAATACAATTGATTTCGCCAGCACGCCAAATCCGGCTCTGTACAATATTTTGACATCGAACAGCGTGAATTTCCCGATTGAGAACAACTGGACAGCAGGCACCTGGTACCAGACACCGGACCTGAAAGCGATAGTACAGCGTTTTGTGAATCGGGACAATTATGGGGAAGGAAATTATATTGGGCTGGCAATTAAAGAGGGCGATGCGGCTGTTGGCGAGTCCCGAGGTTTCCGGACATTTGATTCTGATCCGGCTAATGCCCCGCAATTAATAATCGAGTATGCTCCACGGCGTACGCTGTATAAGCCGTCCGCTACTACTGATGATGTCCAGGCTTGGAGCACTGGCTCGGACAGCGCGGCAGTCAGCCAGCGGATCGGGTGGAATGCAGGGGCCATGCCAGCCCGGGCAGAGCGGAGTTTTTTACGGCTGGGACCGGTGGCTGGTCAGGCGGAATTACCGGTAGAGGCGGAAATTATCAAAGCCCGCTTGGTCGTAACCAAAGACACGGCCAATGCGGATGCGGCCACATTCCAATTGCGTCAGGGGCTATTGACGCCGAATAACGCTAATGGGGATTTTGATGCATTTTCCGGAAATCCGTATCTGTGGCCGGTGCGAATAGACGTATCTGAAATGGCCGAAGATGTTACAGGCGCCTGGACAACAGCGGGCACGTACCATTTTACAGACATCAAGCGTCTGATCCAGGACTGGGTGGATGATGCACAGTATACGCAGGGGTATTATCTCGGATTGAGTCTCCGCCGCGGTGAAAATGAGGACACGGCCACGGCGGGCGCTTCCCGTTCTTTCAAGAGCCAAGAAGCGGGCGGCGCCACCCAACTGGAAATAGATTATCAGATACCGCTTTCCGTATCCGGGTTATTCGTGGCTGGCACCGGGTATAATTTTGACCGCAAGTATACGAAGAATCTTGCTCCGGCTGAACAGATACTGTATGATGGGAGAGTGGTGGCGAACACGCCTCCCGGACTGTCCGATTTCATTACGGCCCTGCCGATCTATCATCGCGTCACGCCATAAGTCGGTAATGAGTAAATTGTAATTTGTAAGTGGTTGTTTGGATGAAAGTTAATAATTTGAACTATGGCTAAAAATTTAAACTATCTAGGGATCGATTTATCGGGTGCGAGCATCAAACTGGTCGAGTTGCGCAATGCAGGAAATGGACGCTCGCAACTCGTGACGTACGGTTTCATCGATGAGACGTATAACATCATCAAGGATGATAATCCTGCGGCGCGCACGGCGATCGCCGGGCAGCTCCAGGATCTGATCAAACAGACAAGGGCCGGTTCGACCTCGGCCATTGCCGCCCTGCCGTCATTTTCTGTTTTCAGCTCTATCATCAATCTGCCGGCCATGAAGGATAAGGATTTAGTTTCGGCCATCCGTTGGGAAGCGAAGAAATTTGTCCCCATCCCGCTGGAAGAGATGATTTTGGATTGGGAAGTCCTCAAGGAGCCGGGCGAAATTTCGCCGGCTAAACCGCCCGCGGGGGACAAGGATGTTGTGAAGGACGAAAAAAAACAGATCGGTGCAATGGCGCCAAAAGCGAATCTGCGGATCCTGATGACGGCGGCGCCGAAAAATTTAGTCAACCGGTATGTTGAGCTTTTCAAAATAGTCGGGTTGCAGCTCGTCGGCCTGGAGACCGAATCGTTTGCCCTGGAGCGGTCGTTGGTCGGTAATGACATGAACCCGGTCATGGTGATAGATATCGGGAGCCAGACGTCCAGTATAATAATTTTTTCCAGCGGTGTCCCAATCCTCAATCGCAGTATCGATGTTGGCGGCAAGGGGATTACCCGTGCGCTGCAGGAAACCATGGGGCTGACTGCCGAACAGGCAGAACAGTTCAAACGGGACGTTGGCATGTCCGTCACGTCCGAGTCTCTTGGCAAGCTGCCAAAACCGATGAGCTATGTCGTGAATTCTATCATCAATGAAATCCGTTATATCCTGAATATTTACCAGAACCAGAACAAGAAGCCGATCACTAAAGTCATCCTGACCGGCGGTTCCGCCTTTTTGGCTGACATCTCCGGTACCCTTGAGAGCATTTTCAATATCAAATCGTATATTGGCGACCCATGGGCCCGGGTGATCCATCCGGTTGAGATTGATTCGTTATTGAAGGAGCTTGGCCCACGCATGGCCGTCTCGATCGGACTGGCGATGAGAGAAATATCATAAAAAAAGCAGATACGACAAATCAGTAAATACCCGTTTACTGGTTTTTGTTAATGATTAGCTCCAACCATGATTTGAACATGTTGAGGTGTTTTTGTCTAATGAAAAGGAAATAAAGCTGAAACTATTGACTATTTTTGTTAGATATGCTACAATATATATATAAATAAATACCGCTATTTACAAAAGGTTAAGCAGCGGCGGAGTTAGGCGAAAGGCCATACGAGAAGGCGACTTTTGCATTTGGCTCCAAAAAACAAAAATAAAATCAGGGTATGCCAATCAACCTCCTCCCATCGGAGGAAAAAAATAAATCTTCAAAAATCAGATACCAGCCCACCCCCATCGTCGAGATGACTGGGCCAATTGAGGTGAAAAAAAACAAGCCGGCCGTCAAGCGAGGCGGAGTTTTAGGTTTTTTCAAACAGGCATTCGCCAAGCCGAAACCGCTGGCCCCTGACGCAGAAACGCCGTTGCCAGAGAAGAAAGTGATGGTGGAGGAAAGGATAATTTTTGAAAAGCAAAAACCGCAAGCAGCACCGCGGCCCATCATCAAGATGGTGGCGCCGAAACCGGAAGGGATGCAAGTACGGAGCTCATCAACAATCGGCGAACGGATGGGGAATTTTTTCCGAAGCATCTTTGCTGCCAAACCCAAGGCTCCCGTATCCCTAACGGCCGCCCCAACACCCGTCAAAAATGAATTCCCCAAATATCAGCCGGTGCATACGGAAAAAGTTCTTGCTGAGCAGCCATTGCGGAAATCAAAACCCATAGAAGTTTTCACAGTCACGACAAACGGCAGGCAGCCGGAATCAGTCCGTACGCCTTCGGCGCCACACGCCGAGGGGCATCGAGTTGATATTCCGTATGAAGGTTTCCCGAAAGTTGACCCAGCGTTCAAGGTAATCAAGCAAACATCGGTGCCTGTTCTGCCGGCATCGGTCGTACGCGTATCCGTATGGCAAAAAATTTCTGCCTGGTTTAAACGAATGTTCGCACGTGCGCCGAAGCAAAAAATTGTGACGCCGGTTCAGCCAGAAGCTACGATCCCGCCAAAGTCATCTGAGCCCCGCGTCGTGGTCCGCACTGAGCAAAAAATGTATACTCCTCAGAAACCGTCACCACAGCCACCTCCTCCTCCGCATAAACCAGAAGTTGCCGCTCATACGGTTATGCCACCGTTCACACGACAGGATTTTCCCGTCAAACAAAATTCCGGATCAATGCCGACCGCTGACAAGATTCAGGCTCCACCGCCTCCAGCCAGACCCATTGCCATTCCTATCCCGCCGATGCCCGTGACTGTCAAACCGCCTCCAGCCCCGATCAAGCCGGCCACTGCGCCTATACTTGCTCCAGTCCCACCCGTAACGCCAAAGCAGGAAGTGAAAAAGGAATCGGGTATGCCTTGGTGGAAAAAAATATGGGCGTCGATTGTCGGACTGTTTGGGCGGAAAGAGGCGGGCCGAAAAAAGGGTTTTCTCAAGCTGGGAGGTTCGGTACAGAATATTCCTGGTGTACGACTCACTGAAATTAAAGAAAATGGGAGCGTTGCAAATCCGATTGAGTGGGAAGTTAACCTGGTACCTGAAGAGGCGTCTGAAAAAGAATTGCCCATATCAAAAATTCTTATTGGAATTTTGTGTGTTTTTATTTCGGCCGGCATCGTTTTTGGCGGATGGATCGCTGCCAACTACTATTATTATAACGTCACTGCCAAAGCCAGCGGTCTCAACGGACAGATTGCCAGCAACCGCATCGAGATCAATGGGTATCAGCAAGTCCAGAAAGAAGTCCGTGAATTGAATCAGGTGATGAGCAATATCAATACGCTGATCAATAAGCACGTGTATTGGTCGGAGATATTCAATAAGCTGGAAAATTATACCGTTTCCGAAGTGTATTACACATCGCTAACTGCCGATGTCAACGGCGCAGTTTCGTTGAATGCATATGGCCAAAACTACGAATCAGCCATTAAACAGCTGGAAGTATTCAAGCGGGCCACTCATTTCGTCAATAAGGTCACGGTAACGAATATATGTTTCATAACGGACGAAAAATGCGCCGGGACTTCAGTCGAAACCCTGCTCATTACGCCGACAGACGAGACAGTCAAGTTTTCAGTGAATCTCATGATCCAGCCGACAATATTTTATTGGCCAAAGTAAATCCCTATGGATATCGCTAAGGTAAAAAACAACATCAAGTCAATCGTGAACCGGTATTTTATCGCCATCGTGATTGTTGGCGTGCTGCTCATCTTGGCGGGCGGGTATTGGTTTTTCGTCAAAAATACCGTCGACAAAATCAGAGTGGTCGGGATCGCGGACCTGGAGAACAAGCAGTTAACGATCGACCAGCAGCAGCGCGCGCTGGACAAGCTGAAGAAACTCCGGGATCAGTATGAGGCGCTGGATTATGACCAGCTCAAGCAGATGCAGGCCATATTGCCGCACGAGGCGGAGCTCCCATACGTGGTCATGAAACTGAAACAGGTGATCATTGATAACGGGCTTGAGCTCGATTCGATTGATAGCGGTTCATTCACCAGCGTGACCTCGGCAGCAGCGACGCCGGCGCCGGCAATACGCAAACTAAATATTTCCGTCAGTTTCAAGGGCATCGAAAGCTATGGCGCACTGAAGAATTTTCTGGACCAGCTGAGCAACACCGTGCCGTTTTTTGAACTGAATGCCCTGTCGTATATCCCGGGGGCAAGCGCTTATTCGCTCAACCTGACGACGTATTATCAATAAGTATTGACCTATGCTGGTCCAAAAATCAGGATTGTCAAAAAGAACAAAAATATTACTCATAATTTTTTGCGCACTCATGCTGCCGGCGGGCTATTTCGTGTACAGCACTTATTTTGCCAAACCGTCAGATACGGGCGCGGCCTTGACCGGTGAGCAGACTGTCATCGAGCAACCGGTAGTGGTCCAGCCGCTGAATGAAGGGTTATTGAACGACGCCCAGGTGGGGACCTTCACCGGAAAAAGCGTTGCCGGCTTCGCTGAGCAGCAGTCCGGCATATACCTTGATGAAACAGTGCCCCTTGCTCCTGAGAAAATTACTGTTACCAACCCTGGTACGGGCGGACGGTTATTGGTTGCGTGGCAGCTGCCAGTCCAGAAAAATTTCGCCAAGGTAAAAGTATACCGATCTGAGGCAGTCGGAGTGATCGGTGATGAGGTGTACGCTGTCGAAGTCAGGACGTCTGATATCCGAATGAATTTTTCCGATCATAGTTTGGTCAATCAAAAAATTTATTATTATCACGTGGTGACGGAGAATGCGAAAGGGGCCGTATCGCAGAACAATGAACAGTATCCCGGCACCCCGAGTGATACCTTTCCGCCTGCCGCGCCTCTCAATGTGACCGTGATAAATGTGGCGGACAGTCAGGTGAAGATTTCCTGGATTGTACCGCTGGACCCCGATTTCAGCGCCGTCCATATTTACAAATCGAACCAACGCGGAGTGTTGGGCGTTTTAATAGATCCGGACATCCAGGGAGAGAAGGGGAACGGTGAGTATGCTTTGGATGCCGTCACGCCAAATACGCCGTACTATTATACCGTGACCAGCGTCGATGCCAGCGGCAATGAGTCTTCGACTGATGTGATGGCTGCACCCTACCGGTCAAATCCTTTTGAGCCTTCGCTATAAATAATTTCCATGCCCGAAACTGACACACAACAAAGAAAAACCGTTATCGATGTCATAATCGAACAGGGTCTGATCCCTCCAGACAAGCTGGCGGATTTGCAGTCCCAGACGCACAGCGAGGCGGAACTGCTGGAGCAGATTACTAAACGCGGATATGTTGCGGAAGAAGATCTGGCAAAAGCAAAAAGCAAAGTGCTCGGCGTGCCGTATATGGATCTGTTTGGGAAGAATATCTCCCAGTCGATCCTGAAAATTGTCCCGCGTGAATTGTCGGAAAATTACCATGTTATCGCTTTCAGCCGCCTGAACAACGAAGTAAATGTGGCAATGGTCGACCCTGGTGATTTCCGGGCGATCGAAGCGATCGAATATATTGCCCGGGAAAATAGCTATAAGATAAAATATTTCATTATTTCATTGAGCGGATATCAGTATGCTGCCAAACAGTTCGCCACACTCGGATCCGAGGTGGAGGAGGCGCTGGCCGGATCTGACGAGCGGCATGAGGATACCCTTGAGGCCATGCTTGGCCAGGAAAAAGGCATGGAGGAAGTGGTCAAGTCTGCGCCGGTGTCAAAAATGGTTTCAGTGATATTGCGCCATGCCGTCGAGGGGAAGGCGTCGGATATCCACATAGAACCCGTTGAGAATGAGACGCGCGTCCGGTATCGTGTTGACGGTGTGCTGCATACGTCATTGGTACTGCCGAAATATGTGCACTCGGCCATCATCGCCCGCATCAAAGTGCTGTCAAATCTGAAGCTTGACGAAACTAGGGTCCCTCAGGACGGGCGGTTCAGGACGGAATGGGGTGGGCGCGTGATCGATTACCGCGTTTCCACGCTGCCGTTGTTTTCAAACGAAAAAGTCGTAATGCGTATTTTGGACCGGGCCGCGGTCGTTTTGGACCTGGAAAAGCTGGGTTTTGAGGGGCGCGACCTTGAGGTGATGAAACGATCCGTTGAAAAGAACGTCGGCATGATTTTGCTCACCGGGCCGACCGGTTCAGGAAAATCAACCACCCTTTCCGCGTTATTGACCATCCTGAATGACGATTCGATCAATATCATCACGCTGGAAGATCCGGTGGAATACTACATCAATGGGATCAATCAATCCCAGATCAATCCGGAGGTGGGGCTGACGTTTGCCGCCGGTTTGCGGTCGATCCTGCGGCAGGATCCGGATATCATCATGGTCGGCGAAATCCGCGATAACGAAACGGCTGAATTGGGCGTGCATGCCGCCCTGACGGGCCACTTGGTATTGACTACCCTGCACACCAATGACGCGTTCGGTGCCATTCCGCGTCTGATTGACATGAAAATCGAACCTTTTTTGATCACCGCCTCATTGACCACGGTCGTAGCCCAGCGTTTGGTCCGCCGCCTGTGCCCCTATTGCCAGAAGGAGGTCGAGCTCCCTGCTGAATTGAAGAAAAAGGTTGAAAAAGTGCTGTCGACTATTCCGGCGGAAATCCTCAAAGCCCGCGTTGGCGATAATGCCGCCAAGCTCCTTTTCCATGACGGCCAGGGTTGTATCCGGTGCGAAAATACCGGGTATAAGGGGCGGATTCTGATTGACGAAATTATTGAAATCGACGAGGAGCTGAAGAACGTCATTGTCACGAATCCGACGATTGAGGCTATTAAAGAGACGGCCAAACGGCAGAATATTCTGTCTATGGCCCAGGACGGGGTACTGAAGGCGTTGGAGGGGAAAACCTCACTGACGGAAGTGCTGCGCGCCACCCAAACATAATGAAATAATAATTTTCTAATTAATATTTTATATGGCAAACACGAAAGATTCAAAAATAAAAATTGTCTTGATTGAGGATGACGCTTTTTTGGCCGGCATGTACGTAGCCAAGCTGAATCTGGAAAATTTCGAGGTGCATCTGGCACCGGACGGCGAAAAAGGCCTCCGGATGGCCCAGGCGGAAGTACCCTCGATAATATTATTGGACATTATATTGCCTAAGATGAGCGGTTTCGATGTGCTGAAGAGCCTGAAAGAAGATCCGACAACCAAAAATATCCCTGTTATTTTACTGACTAATTTGGGACAGCGTGACGATGTGCAGAAGGGTCTGGATTTGGGTGCGTCTGACTACCTCATCAAAGCGCATTTCATGCCCTCTGAAGTGGTGGATAAGATTAAGAAACTCGTAAAGTAACTGACAACGTTTCATGGCTGATTTTTCCTACAAAGCACGAAGCCTGACCGGGGACCTATTGAGCGGCGTTGTGGTCGCCCCGTCCGAGAATGTCGCGTACGGCATGCTGCGCGACAAGAATCTTTTTATTGTCGAATTAAAGGAGCAGAAAAAGATAAAACTGTTCAGCGGGGGCTTGTCGTTCGGGAAACAGGTCAAGACGAAGGAAGTGGTCATGTTTTCCCGCCAGCTGTCCGTCATGATCTCGTCGAATGTGCCAATCGTCCGCGCCCTCAAAGTGCTGATCAGGCAGACTGAAAACAACAGCTTCAAGTCCATCATTTCCGATATTGCCGACGAGGTTGACGGCGGCGCCAAGCTGTCGCAATCATTGGGACGCTACCCAAAGGTGTTCTCGAATTTTTTCATCCAGATGGTCAGGTCTGCGGAAACGACCGGCCGGCTGGACGAGATATTGGTGTATTTGGCTGATCAGTCGGAGAAAGACTATGACATGATGGCAAAAGCCCGAGGCGCCATGATATATCCGGCCTTCATTCTGTCTGCATTAGGCGGGGTCGGGGTCATGATGATGGTTTTTGTTCTGCCGCAGATCACGTCCATTTTTGAGTCGTCCAGTACGCAGTTGCCTCTGCCGACCAGGATTTTGATGGGCCTGAGCGGTTTCCTGACCGGGTATTGGTGGATAATTTTTTTGGCCGTCATCGGCCTGGTTATCGGGTTTCGGTACGTATCACGGACAGAGGAGGGGAGAAAACGGATTGACCTGTTAAAATTGAAAATGCCGATCTTCAGTCCGATCTTCAGCCGTCTCTATATCGCCAGGTTTTCCCGTTCGCTGTCGACGCTTCTTGCGTCCGGCGTGACTCTGACGCAATCATTGGACATCACCTCTGACATCGTCGGAAATTCGATTTATCATCAGCTGATCCAGGACACCATCAAGCAGGTTGAGGCCGGCGCGTCCATCACCACCATTTTCATAAAAAGCAAGGACGTGCCGATCATGCTGTCGCAGATGATGAGTGTTGGCGAGCAATCCGGCCAATTGGACAAGATATTGCTGAAGGTGTCGGAATTCTATACACGTGAGCTTGAAAATTCCCTGGCCAATTTAACCACCCTGATCGAGCCGATTATTATGGTCATTATGGGGGTGGCAGTCGGGTTTCTGGTAGCGGCCATTATTATGCCTATTTACAACATGTCGAATGCCATATAGCTTTTGACAAGTTGAGGAAAATGTGCTATTATTAAGATAGTAATATTGGACTTTTGCTCTTTTTTATCCATAAATCCTCCGCTCAACTTCTGCTAGTTTTTGCTATTATGGCCAAGCACGGGTCAAACGGATCCGTGATCTGTGAAAGCCATGACAAATAAAAATTGTCAGCAGTTTGCGGACCATCGAAAGGGGGTGAAAATAAATGAATAAAAAAGGTTTTACATTAATTGAGTTATTGGTGGTTATCGCCATCATCGGTATTTTGGCGACCATTGGGTTAGTCGCCCTGAACGGTGCCCGTGAAAAGGCCCGCGACGCGACCAGAAAATCTGACATTTCTCAGGTGAAGACAGCGTTGGTGCTGTATGCTGATGACAATGGAGCAGCCTATCCGATAGCATTAGCCGATGATTATACTGTGCTTGACAGTGCATTAGTGTCAGATTATATCTCCAAATTACCATCTGATCCGACAGCAAGTGGGACATATCATTATCTTTCATGCCCAACTACTGGATCACCGGTAATAACTAATGGCGCGTATGTATTGTGGGCAAATTTGGAATCCCCACCGAGTACTTTTTTCTGGGTTGACTCGTTAGGCGGTTCTGATGATAAGGTAGAAACAATGCCAACAACTGGCATAGCGTGTGATGTCACGCCATAAGAGCTCGTTCAGTTCATTAGTATTCAGAAATTACAGATATCAATACAAAAAGCGTTTCTTAACCGGAGCGCTTTTTGTGTTTGGGGTATTCGGTAAATAATGGTATAATTTACCGAGATTTACTATAGTATTATGCTGTCAGCTAGAAAAAAAAATTATTGGAATCTAGTAGGGGAACTGGCCATAGCTGATTTCAAACTTCGCTACCAGGGTTCTGTGTTGGGATATGCGTGGTCTTTAGTGAAACCTTTACTACTATTCAGTATTTTGTACCTGGTATTTTCTATTTTTTTGCGTTTCGATATCCGGCATTACAACCTGTACCTTCTTCTTGGCGTCATCCTTTGGGGTTATCTAGCCGAGGGCACGACTAATTCCATTAATAATTTGATCGGAAAAGGGGGGCTCATTTCCCACGTTTATTTCCCCCGGTCAATTATTGTTGTGGCTTCAACAATGACTTCATTAGTGACGCTGCTTCTCAATCTGGCGGTCTTTGCGGTATTTTTTGTTTTTTCCGGCGTCCCTTTTTCTATGGTAATTTTTTTGTTCATCCTTTTTTTGGTTGAATTATATTTTATTGTGCTCGGTCTGGGATTCTTAGTATCTTCATTGAATATTAAATTCCGCGACCTGTCGCATATTTGGGAAGTGCTGCTGCAGATCGGCTTCTGGGCTACGCCGATCATTTATTCGATCGGAATGATTCCGGCCAAATTCCATTTTTGGTACTATATGAATCCGATGACACGCATTATCCAGTATTCACGTGACGCCGTAATTTACGGGAAAGTTCCTGACGTAACAGGCATTGCAGCGTCGATTTTTCTGACGGTCATAATTTTTACGGTGGGCTATTTGGTATTTAAGCAACGCGAACCTTACTTTGCCGAGGAATTATAACTATGGATGAACCGATCATAAAAATACGTGCTGTTTCAAAGTTTTTTAAAATCCCCCATGAACGGCGGCATACGCTCAAGGAACATTTTGTAAATATTTTTCGCCGGCGGGAATTCGAAAAGTTTCAGGCGTTGCAAAATGTCAGTTTTGAAATGAAAAAAGGCGAGTTCCTGGGCATCATTGGCCGGAATGGTTCGGGGAAGTCCACGCTTTTAAAAGTCATTGCCGGTATTTTGAAGCCAAATGCAGGCCAGGTGATTGTTAATGGCACGATCGCCCCATTTCTCGAGCTCGGCGTCGGTTTTCAGGGTGATTTGTCAGCCCGGGACAATGTATATCTGTATGGCGCCATCTTGGGATTGTCGCGCAAAGAAATAGACAGTAAGTTTGCAAGCATAATCAAGTTCGCCGAACTGGAAAATTTTGTTGACCAGAAACTGAAAAATTTTTCCTCCGGCATGCAGGTCCGACTGGCCTTCAGTACGGCCATACAGGCGGAGGCGGATATTCTATTACTCGACGAAGTGCTCGCGGTGGGAGATTTGAATTTCCAAAAAAAGTGCTATGAGGTGTTTAAGGATTATAAAATTGGCGGTAAGACGATAATTTTTGTTAGCCATAATCTATCAGCAATCCAACAATTTTGTTCTAGTGTTTTAGTCTTGCAGGATGGACAGTTGATGTATAGGGGCAGCGCTTCCGAAGCGATTAGACACTATCAGCAAGGCGAGGGTAAATACCAGACATTGTGGAACAAACTTGCACAGCAACAGAACAGCCTTGATTATATTCTGCCAAATAGGAATGCAGCGCAGTTTTGGCGTGAGGGGGAGCAGGAAGCGGTACGTCTTGAAAAATTGTATATTCCAGATTCAACTGTTTTGGAAATTGGGGTGGGTGTCGGCAGGATTTTGAAGTATGTGGGCAGGCGTGCAAAAAAAGTTATTGGCATAGACGTCAGTCAAGAATATATCAATCAAGCCAAAAATAATTTAATTGATGATAAAAGAATCAAGGATTTTAAATTAATTCTCACGGATGGCACCACAATTCCAGTACCAGATAATTCGGTTGATCTTGTTTATTCTATTAATACTTTTCTCCATTTAAACATTGAAGATGTTGCAAAGTATCTCAAAGAGGCGAGGCGGATTCTGAGGAAAAATGGACGAATATTTATTATATTGCCAAATAATGAATCGAAATACTATGCAGTAACCGAATTGCAGGGCTTTACGCATAGATTTGACCGGCAGGATATTATTGAAATCATGCGGACTGCGGGTTTTGAACATTATACTATTAAGAAAGGGAAGCTGGTCGGCTATGCCAGTCTGGTGCCTGAAGAGGAAATGCCGGAATATATAATTTCAGGGAATGTATAAAGTATGAAGATATTAGTCACCAATTTTTATTTGGAAAATCTGACGGGTTCAGAGCTCTATACAATTGATCTGTGCCGCGCCTTGAAACAGAAGGGGCATGAGGTTGTTGTCTATGCCCCAATTTCCAATGGCGTGGCAGATATGATTAACACCGAGGGGATGAGAGTGGTTAAGGATATTGGAGAGATAAAAAATGAGACTTTTGACGTTATACATGTGCACCATAATATTTGCGCCCTGATGGTTCGAAGTTTTTTTCCTAATATACCAATGGTTTTTTTGAGCCATGGCATAATTCCTGATCTTGAACAACCGCCTTCGATTGATTTGAATATTTCTAGATTTATCGCAGTCAGCGAAGAGGTAGAATCTAATTTAGTAGAAAAACATCACGTCCCACCGCATAAAGTCGAAATTATTCGAAATTTTGTAGACACGGACAGGTTTCAGCCAACACGACCAATTAATAATGTGATACGAAAAGTTTTAGTTATCAGTAATCATTATGGCGGTCAGCAAAAGGAAGTAATCGAAGGTGCCTGTAAAACGGCAAGTATTGATTTAGAGGTGATCGGCATGGGCACCAAACCCGTGCTAAACGTAGCGGATTACATCAATCGGGCAGATTTAGTGATTACCTTAGGCCGGGGAGTATTGGAGGCCATGGCTTGCGGCCGCGAGGTGATAGTCTATGATTATCTCGGAGGCGACGGCATAATTCGCCAGAATAATTTTCCTGATATCAGGAGCCATAATTTTTCCGGCAGAAAGTGGGCGCGACAATACAGTAGTAATGATTTAGTAAAGGAAATAAAAAAATTTGACGCTCAACAGGCGAGTATTAACCGCCAGCTCATTTTAAAGGAGCATAGTCTGCTCGATACAACAGAAAGGCTATTGGCAATATATGGTAAGGCACAGGAAGAGTTTCACAATATTGATATCAAACTCCCGAGTATTGAGATTAATTTTCTCCTACAACAACTCAGTAAAACTTTAAGTGACCTGAGGAGTTATTCGGACGACAATAAGAGTCTCAGGAGCCGTCTGGAGCAGATCGAGAGTTCCCCCTCCTGGCGACTCGCTTCTTTTTTGCATAAGCTGAGATTGAAAATACCAATTATAAAAAATATTAAAAGATGACCGTTAAAGGTAATTTTCATATTTTCACCTCCATCACCAGTAATTATCTAGCCAAAGCCTTTGCTTTGGCTGCTTCAGTAAAAAAATTCCACCCAGATTTTAAATTTCACGCGGTTTTGTCAGACGTATTGCCTCAGGATTTTAGTAAGGATATAAATAGCAGATTGTTTGATTCGATCATTTTGGCTGACGAACTGCCCATACCAAATTATACAGCCTGGGTATTTAAACATACTTTGGTAGAAATGTGCACTGCAGTTAAGGGCTTTGCTTTTCAATATATCTTTAATAAATATCAGGCTGAGGAAATTTTTTACCTTGATCCCGATATTGTTGTGCTGGCGCCGCTTGATGGATTGATCGCCAAGTTTAATACTGCCAGTGTTTTATTAACACCTCATTTGACTGTGCCGGAAGACAGTCACCAGGCTATCTTGGATAATGAAATTAGCAGTTTACAGCACGGAGTTTTTAATTTAGGATTTTTGGGCATCAAGTCTTCACGAATGGGTTTGGAATTTTTAAATTGGTGGACAGCCCGATTGAAAGATTACTGCTATGATGACATTCCCGGCGGGCTTTTCACCGATCAGCGCTGGGTGGATCTAGCACCGTGTTTTTTTAATGACCTTCATATAGTTCACGAGCCGCAATATAATGTGGCTACCTGGAACCTGTCAAAGCGTAAGGTTACCGGATTATTAGAACGAGGCATTAGCATTGATGATACGCCGGTGGTTTTTTATCATTTTACTGGTTTTGATTCAGGCAGCCATGAGGTCATGTTGGAAATTTATGGCAAGCACAGTCCGGTGGTTGACGAGCTAAGGCGATGGTATTTGCGGGAATGTGAAAGACTGGGCCAGTTACGGTATGAAAAAATAGAATGCCGATACAATAATTTCAATAACGGCTTTAAAGTGAGTAGGCAGCACCGCTTGCTTTACCGGACCAGACCGGACCTCCAGAGGATTTTCCCTGATCCTTTCCGCACCGACGATGAAAAGAAATCTTATTATCAGTGGTACCTTGATAATATAGACTGCCATGCAGCATCCACGGATATAGATCGTGATCAGCGAGGAGTTGATTATTACAGAATTGAACTAGGGAAGACTAAGCAGGAATTGTCGTCTATTGTAAGTTCGCGGTCATGGAAATTATTTAATGCGTTGCTTGGGCCGTATCGGAAGATAAAGAAGCTTTTATGAAAATTCTTTTGGTTACCAATGGATTGCCATCCAACGATCCTGGCGGTGTACAATGCTATACTTTATCACTGGCCCACCAGCTATCCAAAAGCCACGAGGTTAGTATCCTTACGCGCGTCTGGGATCTAGGCAAACCTGAATATCAGACTGAAGAGTATTGTCTGGGTGATGTTAGAATATACAGTGTAGTTAAAAACGTAGGTTATCCTGCCGATTTCCAGTTATCTTACGTTGATGAAAAGATTGACGGAATTTTTAGTGAACTGATCAAAAAAATTCAACCCGAAATTATTCATGTCCAGCATTTGATTTTTTTGTCAGCAAACATTATCAATTTGGCGGTGAGCAGTAATATTCCCATTGCCCTGACGCTCCACGATTTCTGGTATATTTGCCCAGCTATCAGATTATTAACGCCCGACATGAAACCGTGTCCCTGTTTGCTGCAAAGTAATTACTCCGCGCGCTGCTATCATGATCATTTTTACATCAGCCAAGCAACTACGCCGTTTTTTTCAAACCTGCCTCCTGTTATAAAAAAACTATTCCCTCATTTTTTAAAAACAGCCATAAAAAACATCTTGCAGTACATCGGGCCTAAAAGCCGACCACGTGCGGAATTAACAGAAGAGGAGCGTCGGTCAGGTCAGAGGCGTGCTGATTTTATGCATGACGCATTAGGTAAGGTGTCAGCAATAATCGCCCCATCACAATTTGTCGGTAATTTGTATCATACGTGGGGGGTGGCGGCAGGGATGGACGTGATCCCGCATGGCATCGATACCATCCGCACTATACCGGGAAAAAAGGTGACGCCCGCTGGCATCCATTTTGGATATATTGGTACAATCAGTGAATTCAAGGGAGTTGATATACTCATAAAAGCATTCATGAATGTAACTGGCGACGAAGCTAGTTTGAGCGTCTATGGGGATTTCCAGTCCGCAACACAATATTACCGTTCTCTAAAAAAAATATCGCGTAATGACAAGCGCATCCATTTCCATGGTGCATATGACACAAAACAATTGGGGGACATTTTGTCGACAATAGACGTCGTTGTAGTCCCTACGCGTTGCAATGAAAGCTTTAATATGGTGATCAGAGAGGCATTTTCCCAAAAAATTCCGGTCATTGCCTCAAGGATCGGCGCTATTCCAGAAATCGTAAAGGATAATATCAATGGGATGATGTTTGAACCGGGTAATATCGTCCAACTATCGCAGAAGATGCAGGCTTTGCTTGAACGGCCAGCGCAAGTTCGGCAATTTGCAAGGAATGCACCCCCAATTAAATATATCGCTGATCATGCCCGGGAAATAGAAAATGTTTATAATCGGTTACTAATCAGTTTTAATAGATGATACATTAATGATTGCCATCGTCCTCCTCAATTATAATGGGCTCCAGCATTTAGAGAAATGCTTACGTTCACTAACGAGACAGACCTACAAAGGTTTTTACATAATTTTTGTGGACAATGCTTCACGTGACGGTTCTGTTGAGTACGTCAAAAATAATTTTCCCGAAGTACAAATTATTGTGAATAATAAAAATTTAGGTTTTAGTGAGGGGAATAACGTCGGCATTCGTCAGGCGATGGAAAATCCAGATGTGAAATATGTTGCCGTATTAAATAACGATACGGAGCTGAAAGAGGACTGGCTGGAACAGTTAGTCGCGGCCGCTGAACAGGATAAGAAAGTGGGCGCTTGCGCCAGTAAAATGCTCTATTTTGACCAGCGGAACATCATTGATTCAGCCGGCGATTTTTATTTTTCCGGCAGCCTCAAGGTCCATCCTCGCGGCCACGGCCAGCCGGACAAATACTTCAAAACGGAGGAATGTTTGAGTGCCTGCGCCGGGGCGGCCCTTTACCGCCGTGAAGCCCTCGAAGAGACCAGATTGGGCAATGACTATTTTGACAGTGATTATTTCGCTTATGTCGAGGACACTGACTTATCCTTACGGATGCGCCTGGCCGGCTGGAAATGCCTGTTTGTGCCATCCGCCGTGGTTTATCATAAAGTATCGGCCACCACGTCTCTATGGAAAGAAGACTGGAAAAAATTCCAGACTGGCCGGAACAGGGTTTTTACCGCCATCAAAGTATACCCCATATCGAAGTGGTGCAAAGCCCTGAAAAATCCAGTCACCTACCAAAAAAAATCCAGTTCATTTATTCAGGCGGTAGCATTGTATTGCCGGCTACTCTGGGACGTTGGCTGGTATTCGCTTCGGATGCTGGAAAAGAGGAATCAGATAAAAAGGTTCCGGAGTGTTGACGCAAATATATTTGAGGAGTGGGAAGAAAAATTTTCTACAGCTGAATAATGCATATATTATCCATTATAATTGTTACTTTCAGCTGCGCAGATTATCTCGAGCGATGTTTGCGTTCGGTCAAGGATTGGCTAACCGGCATTGATTATCAGCTGATTATTGTTGATAACAATTCATCAGATGGGACTGCCGAGATCATTAAGCGATTTCCGGAGGTCGTCTTAATTCAAAATAACGAAAACCGTGGATTTGGCGCTGCCTGCAATCAAGGGATTAGGCAAGCTTCTGGTAGCCATGTTCTATTATTGAATGCTGATACGGTAATTCAAAAGGGCAATGTTCGTGAGCTATTGGGTTTGCTCCAAAACATACCATCCATCGGCATAATTGGCGGCCAGTTAAAAAATAGTGACGGCAGCATTCAGCCCTCCACCGGACGGTTCCCGAGCGTTACCAGCCTGGTTTTTGACAAGTTGCCGGTTATTAACCGGGTGCTTCCAGTTTATTTCCAGCGCCGTGCAGGATATTATCAAAAAGAGCAGTGGCCCGATTGGGTGGCCGGCTCGTTTTTTATGATCAATCGGGAGGTAATTAATAAAATCGGGCTGTTTGACGAAAGTTATTTCATGTACATGGAAGACGTTGATTATTGTTATCGCGCCAGGCAGGCCGGCTGGCAAGTGGCTTATTATCCCCAGGCTGTCATCACTCATTTTGATTTAGGCAAGTCCGAGGGAAAGAGGTATAATAAAGCCATCTACCAGCGCCTGGGCTTGATGCGATTTTTCGGGAAATTTTATAGGCCAAATAAATTGGTTCAATTGAAAAAAATTCTGAGATTTGAGTTACTTTTACGGAAAAAGTTGTTATCCAGGTCAGGCCTGATTGAAAAATACCAAAAAACATTAAATGCCACCACGCCATGATTTCGGTCATCGTTCCTGTATTTAACGGTGAAAAAACAATTCTAACCTGTTTAAAGTCGCTGCGAAAACAGACCACGCCGCGTGAACAGTATGAGATCGTTGTCGTTGACGACGGTTCGTCCGACAAGACGGGCGAATTGGTCAAAAGGTTTGCCGACGTACAATATTTTTATAGGAAAAATATCGGTCCAGCCGGAGCCAGGAATTTTGGGGTAGAGCGCTCGGCTGGCGACATTCTGCTTTTTATTGACTCTGATTGTGAAGCGGCGGAAGACTGGATTGAAAAAATGACCGTGCCTTTTTTTGAGCAGTCAGTCACCGCAGTAAAGGGAGTGTATAAAACGAAGCAGGCTGGGCTCGTCCCTAGGTTAGTACAGGTAGAGTTTGAAGAAAGGTACCGTAAAATGGCCAGATCAAAAGGCCTTGATTTTATGGATTTTTCCGCCGGCGCCATCAGGAAAAAAGTGTTCATTGAATTAGGGGGCTTTGAAGAAGACCTGAAGATGAGCGAGGATGTCCAATTTGCGTACAAGCTAACCAATGCCGGCCATAAAATTGTTTTTATTAATTCTGGAGTTGTTTACCATCAGCATCCGGCCAGCTTCAGGAGTTATTTAAAGGCAAAATTCTGGCGCTCCTACTGGCGCATGGATGTTTATAAGAATTATCCAAAAAAAATATTCAGGGATTCGTACACTCCCCAAACCCTGAAGCTGCAAATACTATCAATTTTTTTAACCCTGTTCTCGCTCGTACTGTGGCCGCTCATGCCATTTATGAAGTATGTTTTGTTAGTTGAGTGCGGATTGGTTTTGTTATTATTGTTGCCTTTGACTGCGCGGGCTTTCCGGTGCGGGTTGATGGAGGGCATACGCATGCCCATATTCGTCATTGGCCGCGCCGTGGCGCTGGGTTTTGGTGTTATGTATTATTTTTTGGAGATCAGGAATTTCCGGGAGTTGGTTTCATTTGTCATGCTGGCCGTCGTGGTTATCGTGCCTAGTTTTTTTACTGGCGGAATGGACGTCATAGCTCGCACGCTTGTTTTTGTCCTGGCTTTCCCCATTCTTTTTTTCATTTTACGGGCAGACAAGCGGCAACTCAGGGGAGCAATCCCTTGGCGTTTCAATGTTTTGCCGCCTTTATTTGCGTTTTTTATAATACTGCTGGTATCGGTATTTTTTTCCGTTTCGCCGTATGACAGCTACACCTCTCTCCTGCACTGGCTGTCGTATTTAATCCTGTTTTTCGGAGCGTTCTATCTGGTCGGAAGTTTTAGTGAAGGCCATAAATTCGCCTACCTGATTATCGTGCTGGCCGTGTTGCTGTCAATTATCGGCATATACTTCTTTGTGTTAACGGAGTTTTACAGTTATTTAAGGGTAATCTCCACGTTTTACCAGCACAACCCTTTTGCTGGTTTTTTATTGTTTGCCCTGACGCTCAGTTTTTCTTATTTGTTTTTTGAAAACAGAAAAAGGACCAAAGTGCTGTTGTTATTAATCACGGCTTTTTTGTCTTTGACTTTTATTATGACCCATTCGCGTGGCGCCTGGGTCAGCTTGGCGTTGCCGCTGCTGGTGATCATTATAGTCAGCCTTGGGCAGAGGAAACGCTGGCTGTTTACCTCCCTAGTGGTAGTTCTTTTGACTGTTTTTACGGCCGGCGGCTGGTGGGGCTTGACCCAGCTGAAAGAATATCAGGCAGCAAAAGTCGCCACCTCCGGACAGACGGCTATTCAGGTAAGCTATTCGGTGGAGACTCCGGAAGAAAACGCCGTTACTGCACGTCTGCATTTTTGGAGGGGGGCGTGGGGCATTTTTCTGGACCACCCTGTATTTGGCACTGGCTGGGATACATTCAAAATTACGTACCGGCAATACCTTCAGGATATTCGTTATTATTCCATTGATCCGCATAATGTATATTTAAAAGTCCTGGCCGAGCTGGGGGTTATCGGTGCGCTGCCATTTTTTTGGCTGGTGGGCGTAATCATTTTGACGGTTATGGCGACGCTTCGCCAGTTGCACAAGCTGGATAGTGACAGCGAGCGGGCTCTGATGCTTGGATTGGGTACCGGCCTGGTCGGAGCACTATTGCATAATGGCGTAGAACTTGACTGGCAGTTCCCGACCAATGTAGTTGTTTTTTTTATAGTGCTGGCAGTTTTTTTCAAACTATTCGCCGTCTGGCGCGTCAGAACTGTTCCGCAGGCTGCGGAAACGGCTGTTTGCCTGGCTGACCGTAAGCCCTTTCGAGCCGTCATGCCATTATTGGCTTTTCTGGTGATGCTGGGCGGCTTGATGCTGTTCCTGTCGGATAATTTCATGGGCCGAGCCGAGGCCGACATAAGCGATTTGAAATTCTCCTTAGCCGAAACAAACCTGCGGTCAGCAGCGACATTTGATCCGCTGAATTATAATCTCCATTATAATCTGGCTTGGGCATATTATTACTTGATTCCAGAAAATATCGAAAAGTACCGGCAGTCGTATGTCAGTGAGCTGGAAAGAACTATCAATTTAAGCCCTGAGGACTATCGGGGGTATGAAGATCTGGGCAAGTATTATTTATTGTCAAAGGATTATCCTAAATCAGAAGAATACCTGAAAAAAGCCGTTGCCCTGAACCCAGTCGGAAAGCCGGAACTGTATTTACGATTAGCATCGGCTTATTATTTGCAGGATAAAAAGGCGGAGGCCCGCGATCTACTGGACCAGGCGGCCGGTAATTATCAGACGTCATTGAAAAGCTCGGTAATATGGGTTGTCCAGAATAAGGAAAAAATTCTTTCTGACATTTCTCAAATACATACCGACCTTGGGATTTTGTATCAGCAGGCTGGGGACAAAAGCCGGGCAAAAAGCGAGTATTTGCTGGCATTGGATTATTATGCCGAAAATAAAACAGCCCAGAAATACCTCGAGGAGCCAGGAATCGAATGATAGCCCGGGCAGAAATTGAAGGAATTGCCATAGCGTCGTATAATGGTATTGTCTTTTAGAGAAGGCTTATGGAGAAAACTAATTTGAAAGGCTATACGTTAATTGAATTATTGGTGGTCCTGGCCATTATCGGGATTTTAGTGTCGATGGGCATGTCAGAACTGCGGGGCACCAGGGAAGTGGCGCGTGATGCGACGAGAATTTCCGACCTTTCGCAAATCCGATTGGCCTTAGACCTGTATTTCGACGATAACGGGTATTATCCTTCTCCAATAGCTGGAGATGGCGCGGGTTTTGACAAAAGCACTGATACTGTGAGCGGAACAGTTTTTTCTCAATTGGGAAACCCGTTATTCCCGGGGTATATCAGCCGTGTGTTTTCTGACCCCATGAACTCAACGAGTCAGGCGTATTACTATTATTATGATACAAATCAAAATGATGGCCATCGCGCCTACGTATTCTGTTATCACAAGGAGGCGTCAACACACAAGTGGTTATATTTTTACTCCACCGGCGTCTACGGTGAAGGCGACATTTGTCCGATATTACCCAATTAACCAACATATATGACAATCAATAACCAAAAAGGTTTATCCATCGTTTCAGCGGCAATTTTAATCATCGTTATTGGCGCTCTGGTAGGCGGAGGTTTTTTGCTGCTCAATGAGGAAAAAGCGAAATCGCGGGATGCCAAGCGCATGGCCGATATGGCCCGGGTGCAGGCGGCATTTGAACTCACATTTGCCAATACGTCCAGTTATGTAGCGGCAACCCAATCCGGTTGCGATAAAGACGGTATGCTGGTCAGCCAATGCAACCTGGAGAAATACATATCGACTATCAGCCAGATGAAGGATCCGGGTAAATACCAATATCAGGTGGTCAGCGTACCGACCGCCGAAGCCTATGGAGTATCATTTTTTCTCGAGAAATCATACGAAAATTTTGCGGCTGGCAAACATACGTTATCGCAGGATGGTATAGAATAATTCACAGAAAACAACCGACTGTCGCCTATCAGGTTGATTTTGATAATCTGGCTTTTTTTGGTATAATATATCCGTTATGAACATTTTTCTTGTGGCAATTTTGGGGTTGGTTGTGGGTAGTTTTTTGAACGCCGTCATTTATCGTCTCCATGTCGGCGTATCATTCATGCGGGGACGTTCATATTGTCCTCATTGCAAGCATAGTTTGGTAGCGAAGGACCTTATCCCGTTACTTAGTTATTTACTCCTCAGGGGACACTGCCGGTATTGCCACAAGCCCATTTCATGGCAGTACCCTCTGGTTGAAGCCGCCATGTCTATCGCTTATGTGTTACTCTATTGGCAGTTCGGCCTGGCGCCGGTCTTTTTTGTTTATATGGTTTTTGCCAGCATCCTGATGCTGATTTTTGTCTTTGATTTAAAATATTATTTAATTTTGGACAAGGTAAGCGTCCCGGCCATAGTGTTGGCTTTTATCCTGTCAGTAGCTGTTCTGAAAATCAGTATGGTCAGCTTATGTATTGGGGCCATCGCGGGCGGCGGTTTCTTTTTGCTCCAGTTCCTTATTTCCCGGGGCAAATGGATCGGAGGCGGCGATATCCGGCTCGGCATCCTGATGGGCATGATGCTGGGCTGGCCGCACGTCCTGGTCGCTTTAGCCGTCGCATATTTCATCGGATCGTTTATCGGTATTGCGCTGATACTTTCGCGCCGCAAAAAATGGCACAGCCAGGTCCCCTTCGGTACATTTTTGACTATCGCCACATACGCAGCTTTTTTTATCGGAGCGAAAATTGTGGAATATTACCAGGGAATTTTAGCCATATGAACATATCCATACGGCATCAAAAAGGTTTTACTCTCGCTGAATTGCTCGTTGTCATGGCGATTATCGGCCTGATGAGCACTTTGGTGTTGGTGAATTTCCAGTCTGGCCGTCGGGCGACAGATCTGAAGGGCGCTTCCACGAGGCTGCTTCAGGACATACGCCTGGCCCAAAGCTACACCATAGCCGGCAACAGTTTTAATTATTGCCAGCCGGGTTCGGCAAATCCATATATTCTCTGCCAGTTATATACTGAGTGTGGCGGGTCTCCGCCGAACCCGTTGGCATGCAAAAACACCACACCGACAAACGGCTATGGCATCTACATCGGAAATCAGGATACGTATCAGATATTCGGTGACACGAAGCCGGATGGAATATTGGAGACGTCGGTAGACTATCAGGTAATCAATCAGGACAATACGTTGAAGAATATCTACATTTTGGGGTATCGGGTCTATTCTACGGTGACTCCCTCACAAGCAGTGCGCGTCAATGAAGAAGTTGATACGCATCCGGTGTCGGTTACCTTCAGTCCCCCAGAAGGTACGGCCCGACTGTACGTTGATGGATTACTGAATTCGGATTATACAAACCTTGATATAGTGCTGAAGAGTTCTCATATCGCTGATTTCTGCCGTCGCGTCTCTATCAACATCCTGTCTGGGCAGGTCAGTGAGAGCCAGGGGAGCTGTACGCCATAACTATGAATAGTAAAACCACCAAAGGCCAAACATTACTTGAAGTGCTGATTGCCATCAGTATATTGGTGGTTGTCCTGGTTACGACTATTTCCCTGATTGTTGCCAGCATCAAGGCCGGACGGGAAAGTACGAATAAGCTGATCGGCACCAGCCTGGCTCGGGAAACTGTCGAGCTCGTACGTAATATCCGTGACAGCAATTGGGCTGCGACGGCGACGTCGTATTGGGATGGCGGATTGGTAAATGCCACTGATTACCCAAATAATCTGCAGGATGTAACTTTCACCCCAGTCATTTCCTTATCCGGATCCGCGGTACCGCTATACTTGGACCCGACGCCCGACGCTTTTACGGATGAAGCGCATTCGGTCGTTAAGCAGTCAGGCAGCGAATATGTCCAGGGATTGATCACTACCGGCACACGTACGCAGTTTTTCCGGATGGCGTATCTGAATCCAATCTGCCAGGATGCGGACGGCAATGAAAAAATTTCAAATCAGACGGAACAGGCCGTCTGCGGACAGGGCGGTACGTCGGTCAGTGCATATCCAAATAAGGTCGGTATCCGGGTCATTGTCGAAGTCCGATGGCCGGCACCAGATTCAAACAAGCACGTAACAATCGAGGACCATCTGTATAATTGGCAGGTGTTATAAACCCACCTATGATTTTTCATGACAACAAAAAAGGTTTTACGTTGATTGAAATGATCGTGTCGCTTTCAATTTTTGTGTTGGTGCTGTTGATTGCCACCGAGGTGTTTGTCGTCATCAACCGTTCACAAAGGAAGGTCGCAGCCACGCAAAAAATCCAGGACGACGTCCGGTACCTTATAGAGGTGATGTCGCAGGATGTCAGGCTGAGCCGGATCAATTACGCATTTTATGAGTCCAGTGATATCCGGATTGATCTGCACCCAGACGTCACGATGACTGTTCCGGTACGGATTTTAGCCCTAGTAACCCAATCGAATGAATTCGTGTTTTATCGGTTTTGGGGGATAACGAATCGGGTCCAGTACTGCAAAGAGTCCACACTTGGATTGTCGTGCAATCCCACGACCGGCACCGGGTGGAATGACTTGACGCCGGCAGGCGTGTCTATTGCGGATTTGCGATTTGTCATTACGCCGACAGCAGACCCATTTATCACACCGGAATCAAGCGTCCCATGCGCTGCTGGATCCGGGAAAGGCGGATGTTCCGCGGCTTACGGGTATAGCTGCCCCGTTGCCGGAGGAAGCTGTCAGTATTTTTCTGACGGACAGCATTTCCAGCCGAAAGTCCGCATGATCATCCAGTCTGTGGCTGACGACCAAGGTTTGCCGGTCGCGTCACGCACGCTGAATCTCCAGAGCGCGGTCTCAAGTCGTGTCATCCTTGGCCAGGTAAAAAATATCTACCATGATTAACCCACGCAACAACCGAGGCGAGGCTCTAATCTATTCCCTGCTGGTCATCGGGCTCATTACTGCGATCGCTCTGACCGTTTCCATGGTGATTATCAACGAACTCCGGCTGACCAGCTCATCGTCCGACGGGGTATTGGCTTACTATGCCGCTGAATCAGGTATTGAAAGAGGGTTATACGGCCTGAAGGTAAACCGGGATGCGGGTGTCAGGACTCTCCGTGAAACTGTTGATTTAATCGTGGCATATGCGGAAAATTTTTCGTCAAATAATGCCAATTACGAAAACAAGCAGACATTTTCGGAGACCTCATTGATACATGACCGGGCTGTTGCTGAAAATGAGTTTGTTCAGGCGGATTTTTTTGACGTCGATAATCCGCTCGATCCACAGACATCCCCTCCATCGGAAAATCGCCTGATCAATCAGGTTTTTGTACAGAATATCGGTGGGGACGAGAATACGTGGGCTGAAGTGTCCTGGATCGGATGGAACAGCGACGGTCTACTGGAAACATCCGTGACGGCAAAAAAAATTCTCGGTCATACGGATTTAACTAATGGATGGACTATTAACCTGTCCCAGGCATACAGTGATCCGTCGTCGATCGTAGGGTACCGGCTCAGGATCCGGGCGTTATTCGGTCCCTTGCCAAGCTTATCCGTAACGCCGCTGTATGAAGGGGCTGAGATTACAAATTTGCCGTCACAAGTTATAGTTAAGTCGGTCGGCAAGCGCAACTCGTTCAAGCAGGCCCTCACGGCTACGGTCCCGTGGCGATTGCCATTGGCCGGACTCTATGATTATGTGTTATTCAGCGAAGGCGAGCTGACAAAAGATATTATTCTCAGTAAATCCGTTTATTCGTCAGGAGTCATCCAGGCTGAGTCGAGTAGAATTTCAAGTTGCGCAGATTGTGCTACTTGCACGCCAATATGGCAGGCGATATTCGCTTCGTGCAGTAATGCAAGCTGTACTGTCGGGCCATCTTTATCCTATTGTACGGCTTCGACCATCGGAGTGACGCAGGGGGCTTATACCCTCCCCATCCCGGCATACGTTTCCGCGGCAGACGAACTGTATGTCAGTATGCGGATGAGGGGTACGACGACGTTGGCTGATATGGTGACGATAGACGATCCGGCTAACGGACAGGTTGGTTTTACTTTTTCATCAACCAGTGATACGACCTGGCAGACTTGCACTATTCCGGAATCATTTGGCCTGGGAAGCGTGACGGCGGGGCGGACGATTACCTTTACGAACCAAAATACTGCAAATGGGTCGTCACTTGATGTGGATTGGTACCAGATCAGCAGCTACAAAATATTCAATGATTGCCCGACATCATGAACACAGCGGACGTAAAAAAACGCATAGACAAACTGAAGGCGGAGATTAACCATCACCGCTATCTTTATCATGTCCTCGACAAGCAGGAAATATCCGATGCGGCCCAGGATTCCCTGAAGCACGAGCTTGCTCTGCTGGAAACCCAGTTTCCGGAATTCATTACTCCGGATTCGCCCACCCAGCGGGTCGGCGGTGAAGCGCTTGATGAATTCAAAAAAGTCCAGCATCCGGTGCCGATGCTGTCACTCGTGGACGCTTTTTCTGAGGAAGAACTACAGGATTGGGAAAAAAGGAACCGAAAGTTGGTAGCGAGTACGGCTACCCTGAATTATTTTGCCGAGATAAAGATGGACGGGTTGGCCGTGACATTGAAATATAAAAAAGGGGTTTTGGACCAGGCCGCAACGCGCGGTGACGGCAAGGTCGGGGAGGATATCACTGAAAATGTCAGGACCATAGAAGCCATCCCGTTGAAGCTGGAATTGGATACGCTGGTACCACAGGCGCGTACGGCGGCGCAACGTGACGTGGAAGTGCGCGGTGAAGTGTTTATGTCAAAAAAAGTACTGGAGGAATTAAATAAGCGTCAGGCACAGAACAAGCTGCCGCCATTTGCCAATCCCCGTAACGCAGCGGCCGGCTCGGTCCGCCAACTGGATCCGAAAATTACCGCATCGAGGAAACTTAGCTTTATGGCGTATGACCTGGTGACCGATCTTGGCCAGCAGACGCACCAACAGGCCCACGATTTGATGACACAGATGGGTTTCCGTTCTGGCGAGTACAATGAATTTTGCTCTGATGCAAATGCGGTCGAGCTTTATCATACAAAAATCGGAAAAATCCGGTCCAAGTTTCCGTACTGGACCGATGGCATTGTCATTAATGTAAATGACATAAAGCTTTTCAAACGGCTCGGTGTTGTCGGCAAGGCACCTCGCGGCGCTTTAGCTTATAAATACCCGGCCGAACAGGCGACTACTATTGTTGAAGACATCCAGGTACAGGTTGGACGGACCGGTGCGTTGACGCCCGTTGCCCACCTGAAACCAGTTAAAGTCGCCGGCTCGACTGTCTCACGGGCAACGTTACACAATGTCGATGAGATTGAACGTCTTGGTGTCAGGATTGGCGATACAGTCATTGTACAAAAAGCCGGTGATGTCATACCTGATATTGTTCAGGTATTGCCAAATCTTCGTACGGGCAAAGAACGACATTTCAAGATGCCACATAAGTGTCCGGTGTGCGATTCAAAAGTTGAACGCCGATCAGAGGAAGTGGCTTATTATTGTACCAATAAAAATTGCTATGCCCAACAGCAGGAGGGGCTGAGCCATTTTGTTTCCAAAACAGCTTTTGATATCGATGGACTTGGTCCCAAGATATTGGAACAGCTGGCACGCGCCGACTTGGTGAAGAATCCGGCTGATCTTTTTGACCTGAAGGAAAGCGACCTAGAACCTCTGAAGCGGTTTGCTGAGAAATCAGCCGAGAATTTGGTGCAAGCTATCCAGTCAGCAAAAAAAGTGACACTGGCCCGTTTCATTTATGCACTTGGCATCAGGCATGTCGGCGAGGAAACGGCCATTGACCTGGCACAGCATTTCGGTTCTTTAGAAAAGATCATGCATACCTCGCAGGAGGAATTCAATTCGATCCGGGACATCGGCGGTGTGGTGGCAAAAAGTTTGCATGAATATTTTCAAGACGCGCAAAATGTCAGTCTAGTTAAAAAATTATTGCACAAAGGGGTAGTTATTGAATTACAAAAGCAGGTCAACAAACAAACCCCATTGACCGGCAAGAAAATTGTCGTTACCGGTACGTTAGATACAATGTCCCGCGATGAGGCCAAAGCCAAAGTCCGCGAGGCAGGCGGGGACTGGGTGTCGTCAGTTTCCAAAAATACTGACTATGTCGTCGTGGGGTCAGATCCGGGGTCAAAAGCGGATAAGGCGAAAAAGATCGGCGTGCAGACTATTGATGAACGGGAATTCGTCAGGCTGTTCAAATAAAAAAGACGGACATCCGGTTGGGATGCCCGTCAGCTGGAATGGTGCAGCTTCTTATCCGCGGTCTCACGGTCAGGTGAGGGTACGCATTACACTGCAGTTCCAGGTAATAGGATCATGAGCGTCTCGAAGCTCGCTTGCGCGCTTCCTTCTCTTTTATGTAGAGGGGAAACATTTTGCTCGCGTCATCGAGCGTCTCTTGGAGCCGGTCTTCAAACTCAGTGGGATCGGAAATTCCCGCCTTATGGAGCAGGAACTTGACGATATCACCAGTTCTCTGACCGAGAGTATTGAGGCCGCCGTCAGCCAGGTATGACACGATGGTAGCGGTCAGGTACAGCTGGCCAGCGGACTCCTTGGTCAGTGCGTTTGCCACAGAAATCACCTCCTCATTGGCTGTTTCAGGGTGGACGGAAAACGGGTTATTCAGGATGTGCTGTCCCCGTGAATTGGCCCAGCAGCGCGTTGCCGTGTTCGGAGCTTTTCAGCACCTTCGTCAGCAGTTTGCTGTTTGATCTCAATTCAAGGATCTTGATGATCTGCGTTATGATCATGATGATTACCAGTACGCACATCAAACCGTCGCCCATGATTTCACCTCCTTTTAAAGAGCGGTTGAGGGTTTTTGGGTTTGCGTCTGATATTATTCAGACGATGGATTGACCTAATAAGATAGCAGAAGGAAGTCATATTGTCAATGGGCAGGAGCATGAAATAAAAAAAACAGCCAAGGCTTCGCACTGGCTGTTGGTTATTTTTTTTCTTGGTCCATTACCGGCGGAATTCTGACGCGGTAATGTTGTAGGATGGCTGGGCAATGGTGTGCCAGATACTGACGCATGATGATCCGAGCTCGGTTGGTGCGTGACTTGATGGTTCCCAAAGGGATGTCTAACATTTCAGCAGCCTCAGTATATGACCTGCCGTCCATGTCGACCATGCGAAAGGCGATACGATATTTTTCTGGCATCATGCTCAGGCAGACGGTAATATGGCTGGACAGTTTGACGTGGCTGGAATGGGTAGCCGGATCATGGTTTGGGGCGAAGAGAGTGTTTTGGTGGTCTTCAAGCGGTTCTGCGTGTATCCTTTTGTGGCGTCTCAGCAGGTTACGTGCCAGATTCAGAGCAATGGTGTAGATCCACGTGCTGAACTGGTGATTAAAATTAAAGGTGCTAATATGGCGATGAACCCTGATGAAGGTCTCTTGGATGACGTCTTTCGTTTCGTCATCATCCTGAAGCATCTGGCCGATGACATTGGAGAGCCTTGGCTGAAATTCATCCATTATTTCCATGAATGCCCTGGCGTCGCCAGTCTGCATGCGCCGTACAATGACTGCCATCGGATCGCGTGATCCGTGGCCCGTACTTTTTTTTCTGCGGGTCGTGGATCCCATGCGATTCCTCCGTGGATGTTCAAAGAACTTTATTCTGTGTACTTTACGGCATTCAACGGTTGCCTGTCAATATAGTGAGGCGTTTGTGCGATGTGAGTGTGGTCCCCAATCCGATACAGTGTGCGGTTGGATATGGGCAAATGTTACTTTATTTAAAAAAATAACAATGTTATACTGGTGTATATGGAATTGACTGAAAAGGATGTAGAAAAGCTGGCGACATTAGCCAGAATTGAGCTCACACCAGAAGAAAAAAAGAGGTTTGCCAGCCAGCTCTCTTCAATTTTGGATTACGTCAAGCAATTGGACGAGGTCGATACGAAAGATGTTGGTTTGGGCACCCACGTACCGCTGACATCTTCATTTCGGCAGGACAGCGCAGAGCCGTGGCCAGACGTTCAGCCGATTGTCACCCAGTTTCCTGACCGGGCCGGCAATCTTAATAAGATAAAACCAGTACTCGAATAGTATGTCGCTGAACGCATTGACCATCGAACAGGCGCATGCGGGGCTCCAAAAAAAGGAGTATTCTTCGCGTGAACTGACTGAGGCTTGTTTGGCTGCGATCAAGCGGTCGGAACCGAAAATTTACGCATACATAACCGTCACGGGAGATGAGGCATTGCGTCAGGCTAGTGTGGCTGACGGAATGATCGCGTCCGGCCAGGGGACGGAATTGACCGGCATACCATTGGCAATCAAGGATAATATTTTGATCAACGGCATAACGGCTACCAGCGGATCAAAAATTTTAGAGCACTATGAGGCCACCTATGACGCTACGGTCATTTCAAAACTGAAGCAGGTCGGCGCTGTTTTCCTGGGCAAGGCAAACCAAGACGAGTTTGCCATGGGTTCGTCCACGGAGAATTCAGCATTCGACAAAACGTGCAATCCCTGGGATATTTCCCGCGTACCGGGCGGATCGTCAGGCGGTTCGGCCGCGGCCGTGGCTGCGGATGTGTGTTTGGGGGCGCTCGGTTCGGATACCGGCGGATCAATACGCCAGCCGGCGGCTTTCTGCGGTGTCGTCGGGATGAAACCGACGTATGGCCGTGTCTCACGTTTCGGTCTGTCGGCCCTAGCCTCCTCATTGGATCAGATCGGACCGCTGGCAAAATCAGTGACAGATGCGGCCTGGCTTTTCAAAAGCATCAGTGGGCAGGACAGTCGGGACCCGACAACGCACTCGGCGTCTGACGGTAAATGGACAGAATTGTCTCGTGGGATACGCGGAAAAAAAATCGGCGTACCAAAAGAGTATTTCATAGCGGGTATGGATCCGAACATCGAAACGGCACTGAAGGATGCGATCAAGAAATTGACTGAACTTGGCGCTGAGGTGCATGAAGTTGAGTTACCGCTGACCAGATATGCATTAGCCGTGTATTATTTGACAGTAACGTCCGAAGTGTCCGCAAATTTGGCGCGGTATGACGGGGTGAGGTACGGATTATCGGTACAGGACCAGGGGAAAAAACTCTTGGAAGTGTACAGCCGATCTCGTGAGCGGGGCCTCGGTGCTGAAACGAAACGCCGCATTATCTTGGGGACGTATACGTTGTCAGCCGGGTATTACGACCAGTATTACGTCCAGGCGCAGAAAGTGAGGCAATTGATCGTCCAGGAGTTTGACCGGGTATTTCGCCAGGTCGACTGCCTGCTGACGCCCACCACACCGTCCGTGGCATTCAAATTTGGAGAAAAATTTTCCGATCCCCTGATGATGTACCTTTCGGACATTTATACCGTCCCGGCCAACATCGGGGGGATTTGCGGCGTATCGATTCCGTGCGGATTCACCCAGGACCTGCCGATTGGCATGCAAATCATGGGGAAAGCGTTTGATGAGAGTACAATTTTTCAAGTTGCGTATGCCTATGAACAGGCTACTGAGTGGCATACGAAACGGCCCCATATTCATTGACGATTAGGTACCTGGCTTGGTATACTATACTAACTAAGATTATTTATTGACAGACTTATGGCAGACGATAAAAAAGGGAAATTTAATACAAAAATACTGCTTGTCGAAGATGACAAGATGCTAGCCGACATGTATATCACCAAGTTTTCCAAAGAAGGGCTGAAAGTGATTCGTGCAGAAGACGGAGCGCAGGGACTGGAGATGGCCAAGAAAGAGAAGCCCGACCTGGTATTGCTGGACATCATTATGCCGAAATTGGACGGTTTTGCCGTACTGAAAGAGTTGAAAAATGATCCGGCCATGGGTACGACTCACGTCCTCCTGTTGACCAACCTGGGCCAGACGGAAGATGTCGAAAAAGGAAAACAGCTCGGTGCGGACGATTACTTCATCAAAGCGAACCATACCCCCGCGGAGATAGTGGAAAAAGTGAAATATTTATTAACCAAGAAAATCAAACAATAATATGAAAGCAAACGACCCACGGCTTGAAAAATCCGTTGTTTTACTGAAACCAGACTCCGTAAAGCGGGCATTGATCGGCGAGATCATCGGCCGTTTTGAAAAAGCGGGATTCAAGCTGGTAGCCCTGAAGATGGTTTGGGTGGATAAGGATATGGTCGCCAAGCATTATCCTGATGAAAAGGCGTACCTGACCAGTGTCGGCGAGAAGACGCTTAAAAGTTATGCCGAATACGGACGAGACCCGAATGAAGATTTAGGCACCGTGGATCCGTATGAAATCGGGAAGACTGTCCGGCAGTGGAATATGGAATTTTTAAGTTCCGGTCCGGTTGTGGCTATGCTGCTGCAGGGATTGCATGCCGTCGACGCGGTTAGGATGATGGTCGGCCATACCCTACCCCGTTTTGCCCAGCCCGGCACCATCAGGGGGGACTTCTCACTCGATTCCCCGATCCTGGCCAACCAGCAGAAGCGGACGGTAAAAAACATGATTCATGCCTCTGGTAACGTTGCAGAAGCGGAATTCGAGGCCAAACTTTGGTTCCATAAGAACGAGATCCACGATTACAAGCGGGTGGACGAAGATATTATGTTTGATTAACATCAATTTTACTGGGTCAAAATAAAAATCCTGCATATCGAGCGGGATTTTTTTATTGCCTAGGATGTAGGTTACTGATAGAATGGTAAAGTGATAAATTACTAATAAATACGGCTGCAATATCTGAAAAAAGCGGGGAGAGTTCTTTAGTCATCTCAATCGGGGATTAGCGCAGTTGGCTAGCGCGCTTGCATGGGGTGCAAGAGGTCACCGGTTCGAATCCGGTATCCCCGATTGAGATGACTCTAGTACAGGGAAGGAGATTTCGGGAGTTTGCCGCCACCTTTCATTACTTCAAATGTAGGGCGGCATCCCGCCTCATGGCGGGATAATTCTCCAGCCTCGACTAGACTCGTCTCGATAGGCTAAGCGGGCGTCGAGTCTAGGCGGGCCTCACCCTGATAGTGCAGCTATAGTCCAGAATGTATGATTATGAAAGGGATAGTTTGGCGGAAAGCGACCAAGGCTGATTTACCTGCCACACAAGACATGGTCCGGGAGTATATCAAGCTGGAACGGCGGAAATACGACCCGACAATGTATGTGCATTGGGCGAACTCGCGTTCGGCTCTGCGATACCTTTCCAGTTGCCTGCGTAAGCGAGATCATCTATTTGTAGTGGCAATAATGCGCCATCGGATAGTTGGGTTTTTAATCGGTACAGTGATGCACCGGTCAGCAGTCCGTCGCCGTGCTAAATCCAGCCGTTTGGTGTTCTTGTATGTCCGCCCGCGATATCGCAGCAAAGGAATCGGCACACTGCTCGGTCGGGTATTCAATAGTTGGAGCAGAGAACGAGGTATTTCGCACGTATCAATTAAAGTTTCGGCAAAAAATCGCCGTGCCGCGCACCTGTACCGGCGGATGGGCTATCGGGATTACGAAATAATTTTAGAAAGAATATTATCATAATTGTATGGATTTAAACATCTATCAAGCCAAAGCTAGGCAGACGGCCCTGTACCCGAACAAGGACAGCAATTATATTTATCCGACGCTGGGCTTAGCCGGTGAAGCCGGGGAACTGGCCAACAAGGTCAAAAAAATCAGCCGTGACCATGCCGATGTATTGGATGAATCCCAGAAGCGGGACATCGCGGAGGAGTTAGGCGACGTACTGTGGTATGTCTCGAATTTAGCCTCTGAACTTACCATGTCATTGGATGAAGTGGCCCAGCGAAATTTGGACAAGTTGGCATCCCGTAAAGAACGTGGTACTCTCCACGGCAGCGGTGACCACAGATAAGCGGCTGCTGTAATCGGTTGAGACTGATATTTAGTTATGGATATACAAAAACTCGATACAATCCTGGCTAACCAGCCCGGCTTCAGGATGAAGCAGGCATATGTTGCCATATTCAAGGAATTGCGATCGTCATGGTCTGAGGTGACAACTTTTCCGGCCCAATTGCGGGATGAATTAAACCAGGCTAGCCCGCTTGAGATCAAGGCGAAAATTGAGCAGTCGGATGATGCGCGTTCGATTAAAGTATTGATCACGCTTTCGGACGGCGAGAAGATTGAATCAGTGATGATGCGGCATGGTGACGGCAGGAATACGGTTTGCGTTTCTTCCCAGGTCGGCTGTCCGCTGGGGTGTACGTTTTGCGCAACGGGACAGCGTGGGTTCGCACGCAATATGAAGGCAGACGAAATTGTCGAACAGGTCCTGTTTTTTTCTCGTCTGCTGAAAAAAGAGGATGACCGGGTAAGCAATATCGTTTTTATGGGCATGGGCGAACCATTCCTTAATTATGACGAAGTCCTGGAGGCCGTGCGAAAAATTAATAACCCTGAACTGCTCGGTATCGGTGCTCGGCACATTTCTATTTCAACTGCGGGTATTCCCCCTGGCATCCTGCGATTAGCTGATGAACCATTGCAGGTGAACCTGGCGATATCACTCCATGCGCCAACTGATGAATTACGTCGGAAGATCATGCCAATCGGTGAACGATATGGAATCAAAGAGGTATTTGCTGCAACGTCGGCCTATATACGCAAGACGAACCGACGGGTGATGATAGAATATGTCATGCTGCAGGGACTGAACGATTCGGCCGACCACGCAAAACGACTGGCTGCATTATTGCATGAGAAGCTTCCTCCGCTATTTTTCGTCAATTTAATTGTTTACAACCCGACAGGGGTTTATCAGCCGTCATCGCCTGAAATGGTGAAGGACTTCATTTCCATTCTGGAGAGGAACGGCATCACGGCAGTTGAACGATTTCGATTAGGCCGCGGAGTGTGCGGGGCTTGTGGGCAATTAGCTGGGAAGAAAAAATAAAAAAACGGTCCGTTTGAATTTGGACCGTTATGCTTTACCTTCGAACAATGTTCGACTAGGCGGCTAGCAATAGCCCGACCCATTCGTTTTTGTTGACTTTGCCGAGCTCTTCGGCCTCACTCTCTGAGATCCAACCGAGAATGTGGACCGCCTTGATCATTGTCGCTTCGTCGGCCAGGTCAGGGGCGAACCCAGAGAAGGAGAAGATGTAATCTTCAACGATGATGGCGCCGGCGTATTTGTCGTTCGTTTCGTTGCGGCTCTGACCGCTAGTCACGTGGCCATGTTGGGCATTGGTCTCGAGAAGCCGGAGCGCCTTTTCGACCGAGAGTCCCCGGTACCATTCGGCCTTAGCATGGGCCGGCTTGCCTACCTCAAAGGTGGTGACTACCTCCTCAGTGAGACGTTCGACGATCGTACAGTAGCCGCCTTTCCGCGTCGGGTCGGTATTCTTGCGATGAGTCAAATACGCACCGACTGCGGACGAGACTGCTTCAAAAACCTCATCAAACGAGTTACTGCCAATTCGTAAATGTTCCATATTTCCTCCATGGTACAGTAAGGTGTTGTATTTTTATTTTCATAGAAAAGTACCATTTTGCTTAGACATTGTCAAGGAAACCCTTGAATGAAAGAGTGAAATATGCTATACTTCTTTAGCAATGAAATTTAGTAACTTTTTATATATATTACAACAGAATAAGCCATTACGTACCGTCGCCAGTTTAGCATTGGTGATTGTTTTTGTTGCCGTTAGTTTTTTATTACTCAGCATCGGCGTGATCAACATGATGCAGGGAAGTATAGCGCATTGTCCATATATGGCTGATAACCAGAGCATGTGTCCGATGACTATCGCAGACCACGTACAGAGCTGGGTACGGATGTTCTCGACTGTTCTCCCGGATTGGTTCGGAATCGTTGCCCTCATAATACTCGTATTAGCGATCGGTCATACATTAGTTTATACGAATTTGGAATTAGGCAGTTGGCGATTTACATTATTCCGGCATTCGCTCCAGTTTCCCAATGTACTCATCTTTGAATACCTTCGCCGCATATTGAGCCAGGGTATACTCAACCCAAAAATCTATTTGATCACTGTATAGTGCTTGCGCGCATTTAGCCTGTTTTCGTTTATCCAACGTGAGTAGACTGGCCGCAAGTATTTTTGCCGTCATTAATACTATAACTCTCGTATGAATTATAATGAGTCTAAAAAAATGACTGTTCGGGTGGCCGGTATGCACTGCGCCGCCTGCGAGACGCTGATTGAACGCAAAATGCGCAAGGTGCCGGGGGTAAAGAAAGTAGCGGCCAGTTTGGCACGCGGCCAGGCAGAGGTTGAGTATGATGCGCCCGTATCCGTAGATTCCTTAAATCAGGCAGTGGCGCAGGACGGGTATACTGTCTCCGGATCGCTGGGGATGATTGCCAAACCCAGGGGCTGGCGCGACTATGGCCAGCTGGGGGGCATTGCTGTCATTGTTGTCGGTCTTTTTCTGGTACTGAGACAATTCCATCTGCTGCCAAATGATTTCGGAGCAAAAGAAACCATGAGTCTCTGGCTGGTATTTAGTATCGGCCTGGTGGCGGCCGTGTCGACGTGTATGGCTGTGACAGGCGGGCTGCTGCTGGCAGTCGCGGCACGATTCAATGAGCAACACCAGGTCCAGAGTGGACGACAACGATTCAAACCGCATGTGTATTTCAATATTGGCCGAATCATTTCGTACACTATTTTAGGCGGGGTAGTCGGTGCGATCGGGTCATCATTGTCGCTTTCTTCCCTGTGGAATGGCGTCCTGACTATTCTCGTCAGTCTGGTTATGGTCATGTTGGGTCTCCAGATGCTGAATATTTTTCCCTGGTTGTCCAGGTTTCAGCCTCGCATGCCGAAAGCCTTGGCGCACCGCATTTATAACGCCGCAGAAGGCAAACAGAGTAAGGTGGCGCCATTTGTGTTTGGTGCCCTGACATTTTTTATGCCTTGCGGGTTCACTCAGGCATTACAGTTGTATGTCCTGTCGAAAGGCAGCTTCCTGACAGGCATGTTAACCATGGGCGTCTTTGCTCTCGGCACGTTACCAGCATTACTGTCGTTGAGCGCAATACTGAGTTTCGCCAAAGGAAAGTTCCAGCAGTATTTTATGAAATTTGCCGCTGTGGTCGTGGTGCTTATTGGTATCTTTAATATTTCCAATGGTGTCGTATTGGCCGGATTAGGAAAGAGCGACCAATCAGATACATCTTCATCTGGCAACGGACAACAGGTTATCCAGAATGGTGCGCCGTACCGTGACCCAAATGTGCAGATCGTCAATGGTGTCCAGATCGTAAAAATGAAAATAGTCGGGTACGAGTATGTGCCGGCTAATGTCACGGTCTACGCTAACATGCCTGTAGAATGGCAAATCGATGCGAGCAAGGCGGCCGGTTGTGCGCAAGCCATTACCATCCCGAAACTGAATATCACTCAGTTTTTGCCCAAGGACGGGGTTAAGAAAATTACCTTTACCCCGACCGAAGCAGGTGACATCGGATTCAGTTGTACAATGGGCATGACGACGCCAGGTGCCGCTTTTAAGGTGATAACTGGTACGCTGCCAGCTGACACCTGTGACCCTTCAATTATGAATTGTATTAAATAACTATTAAACATATGCATAAAACATTTACCATCAACGGTACTCATTGCCAAGGTTGTAAGGGATTGCTGGAAGATATAATTAAGGATATCCCCGGCGTGACATCAGTCACTGTCGACCCACAAACGGGCAAGACTGAGATTGAGCACGATGAAACGTTGGACTGGGATGTGCTCAAGAGCGAGGTAGCGAGTGCGGGACATTACCAGGTGGCAAAATAACGTATGGACAAAGTATCTACCTTATCATTGTCCGATATGCACCCACGCACCATGCCGCTTCGCGTCAGGTGCGGGGCGGGACGGGCGTAGTAATCGTTTTTTTCTCTTTATAATTTTATGAATAAAACAACAACTCTATCTCTTCGTGGCATGCACTGCGCCAGTTGTGCCCAATTGATCGAACGGCGGCTGAAAAAAACGCCCGGCGTCAAGCAG